>JAXHTF010000001.1 GCA_034211275.1 Acidobacteriota bacterium | reverse complement strand
CGCCGCGGCGGCGGTTGCGGGCGTGGCGCCCTCAGCCTCCAGCAACCCCGAGCCCCAGAAGGAGGCCAAGAAGGAGACCCGAGAGGCGGTTCCGGAGCAGGCCCAGCCAGGCCTGGCGGCAGAAGAACCCTCGGACCAAGAGCCGCCCCAAAAGCCCGCCTCGGCTCAAGACCCTCCGTCCGGCGATCCGCCCGGCGATCCCGCCGGCCATCCGGCCGCCGCCGACACCACCGAGCCTGAGGCCCCGGACTTCGACGATGGCGACCCCGGACCCGAGCCGCCTCCAGAGCTTCTCGATCAGTCCCCCAGCCGGCCGGCGCCCAGCCCGCGCTCCAAGCCATCGCCCCCTTCCGCAGCCGCTTCGGACCGCGAGCAGAGCGCCGAGAACGCCGAGCGCCCAACTCCGCCGGCACGAAGAGCCCCTTCCAAGAGCTCCGATGACGGCGCCGCCATCGACCGTTTCCTCGAGGCGGTGACCACCAAGAAACAGCCCTTGGGGGTCCGTCTCCAAGGTGCTCAGGATCTCCACGTCGAGAACCGAACCCTGGTCATCTCCGTGCCTCGGGACGACGCCTCCTGGCCTCGGGCCCTGGAGCGCAACAGCAACCTCAAGGTGCTCGAAGCCGCCCTGCGCAAGGAGTGGGGAGACGGCATGACCTGGCGCTTGCATCCCGTCGACGCTCCCGCTCAGGCCGAGACGGAGAAAGTCCACGAGGCGGCGCCGGACCCGACGGTTCGGGAAGACCCGCGGGTGCAAACTGTGTTGGACATTTTCGGCGGTAGGATAGATAGTGTCGCGCCCCACGAAGACGGTTAGGCACCCAAGAGCCAAGGCAAAAGAGGATCGAGGACAAGCGAAGCCATGAACATACGCCAATTGATGAAGCAAGCTCAGCAGATGCAGGAGAAGATGCAACGCGAGCTTTCCGAGATGCTGATCGAGGCCTCCGTGGGCGGCGGCATGGTGGTGGTCAAGATGAGCGGCCACAAGAACCTCGTGGAGGTCAAGATCGACCCGGAGATGATGAACCCGGACGAGAAGGAGATGCTCGAAGACCTCATCCTGGCAGCGGTCAACGAAGCCAATCGTCAGGTGGACGAGGCACTGCAGGGCAAGATGGGGTCCATGGCCGGCGGTCTGCCGGGGATGTTCTGACCCCGGGCCGCCTCGCGCGCCTAGATCTTGGCCCCCAGATGCGAACCCAATGTCCGAGCCCTTGAACCGCTCCGAGCCCCTCAACCGCTTGGTTGGCGAGCTCACCCGCCTACCGGGTATCGGCCCCAAGACCGCGACCCGCCTGGCCCACCACCTGCTCACCATCCCCCGGGAGGAGGCGGCGGCCCTCTCCAGTGCCATCCTCGAGGTCAAGGACAAGCTCTTCCACTGCTCCCGCTGTCACTCCATCACCGACATCGACCCCTGCTACTTTTGCACCGACCCGCAGCGCGACCGCTCGCTGTTGTGCGTGGTGGAGCAGCCCTTCAACATTCGCCCAGTGGAGCGCACCGGGGAGTACCGCGGCCTCTACCACGTGCTCCTGGGCGTGCTCTCCCCCCAGCGCGGCGTCGGTCCCGAGGATTTGACCGTGGACGATCTGCTG
This sequence comes from Acidobacteriota bacterium, assembly GCA_034211275.1. Classification (NCBI taxonomy): domain Bacteria; kingdom Pseudomonadati; phylum Acidobacteriota; species Acidobacteriota bacterium. The sequence continues at coordinate 193,982 of JAXHTF010000001.1, read as the reverse complement.
CCTCGGCTCGAGGGGGTCAAGGAAGTCATCCTCGCCACCAATCCCGACGTCGAGGGGGAAGCCACCGCCATGTTCCTCGCCCGTCTGCTCAAACCCCGCGGCATCCGAGTCACCCGGCTGGCCTTCGGCATGCCCGTGGGCGGCGATATCGAATACACCGACGAGGTCACCCTCGGCCGCTCCCTCGCCGGCCGCCGCGAGCTCTGACCCGCCGCCCGCCATGACTTCTCCCCGGCTCCGCCGCGGCGACCTCCTACCGCGCATGGTGGCTCCGCCCCAGGGGCCTCACCTCGCCGAGCTCAGCCGGTGCCTCGACACTTACGAGGCGCCGGGCATCAACACGCTCCAGAACGGTCGCGCCGCCGTCGGCTGGGCTGAAGCCCGGGGTGCCAACGTCCTCGACGTCGAGGGCAACCGCTACCTGGACTTCACCGCCGGCTTCGGCGTCGCCGCCGTCGGCCACCGACACCCCAAGGTGATGGCGGCACTGCGCCGGCAGAGCGGCCGGCTGGTCCACGGTCTGGGCGACGCCCATCCCCATCCCCTCAGAGCCCAGCTGGCGGAGCGCCTCTGCCGGTTAGCGCCGGTGCCCGACCCCCTCGTCTATTTCGCCATCTCCGGCGCCGACGCGGTGGAGATCGCTCTCAAGACCGCGCTGCTCAATGGCCGCGGTCCCGGAGTGCTGGCCTTCGACCCGGGCTACCACGGTTTGACCCTCGGAGCCCTCGCCGTCACCTCCCGCGCCCAATTTCGCCAGCCCTTCGCTTCCCATCTCCACCATCGCCTCCACCGCCTGCCCTTCGGCGGCGATCCGGCGGCGGTGGAGCGGCTCTTCGCCAAGCACCCGGAGATCGGTTGCGCGGTGGTAGAGCCGCTGGTGGGGCGGGAAGGCGTCCTCATCCCTCCCAACCGCTGGCTCCGCGACCTGGCGAAGATCTGCCACCGCCACGGCGTCCTCCTGGTGGCGGACGAGATCTTCACCGGCTTCGGTCGCACCGGCCACCTCTTCGCCGTCCAAGGGGAGGGGGTAGAACCGGACCTCTTGTGCTGCGGCAAGGCCCTCGGCGGCGGCCTGCCCATCGCCGCGGTGCTTGGTCGCCGGCGGCTGATGGAAGCGTGGGCCAGCGGCGGCGAGGCTCTCCACACCGGCACCTTCGTCGCCCATCCCCTGGCCTGCGCTACCTCCCTGGCGGTGCTCGACGTGCTGGAAGAGGAATCTCTGGCAGACCGCGCTCGCCGCCTCGGGGAGCGGGTCGAAACGGAGCTCCAAGACTGGCCTCGCCGCTTCCCCCCAGTGGTGGCGACCCGCGGCCGCGGTCTGCTCTGGGGAGTGGAGCTGGATCGCTCCGAGACCGCCTATCGCTGGGTGGCCGAAGCCCGCCGCCGCGGCGTCCTGGTCCTCGCCGGTGGACCCTCCGGCGCGGTGACCCAACTGGTACCGCCCCTCACCATCACCGAGCGGCAGCTCGACACCGGCCTCGCCCTGCTTCGCCAGGCCCTTACCGCCGTGGCTGAAGGCGGCTCCTCGCCATGACCTCTCCGTCGGCGCCGGGGCTGGTGTGGGTGGTCGTGGTCCACCACGGAGACCCCGGACCCACCCTGCACTGTCTCCAAGCCCTCGCCGACGACCCCTCCGCTGCCCGCCGCACGGTGGTGGTGGTGGACAACTCCGGCGACTTTCCGCGCCAGCGGCTGCCTCCGGAGGTAGCCTACCGAGCCTGCCCCGACAACCCCGGCTATGGCGCCGGAGTCCACCACGGGCTCGACGAGCTCGCCCGCCGCGCGCAGCTGGCGGAGGATCCGGAGAACGCAGCGCCCGCCGTCTACCTGGTCCTCAACCACGACCTGCGAATCCTTCCGGGCTATCTCGACGCAGCACTGGCGGTGATTCATACCGAGGGAGCCTGCGCCCAGCCGGGCAGACCCGCCGTCGGCGCCGCCGCCGGGCCGATCTATCTCGACCAGACTCCTCTCGAACAAACCGCTCCCGACGACACCGCTCCCGACGGCACCGCTCTCGACCATGCCGCTTCTTCCCCGGCAGCATCCGGCGACAGCGCCCCGGGGCGACTCTGGTACGCCGGCGGCCATCTGCGAAGGCTCACCGGAACGGTGTACCAGAGCCGCTCGCCGGACGACGCCCGGCGCGCCCGAGACGTCGGCTTCCTGCCCGGCGCCGCACTGGTGCTGCGCCCCGAGGCCTGGCATGCCGTCGGAGGCTTCGACCCTTCCTTTTTCCTCTACCACGAGGACGTCGATCTTTGCCAGCGCCTCGCCCGCGCCGGCTGGCGGCTGCGCTTTGAGCCGCAGCTCCGGGCGGTGCATTCTTTGGGGAGAGCCACCGGCTCTGCCGAGGCCTCGCCGTTCTACCTCGAGCACCTCACCGCCACCCGCCTGCGGCCCTACCCCTCGAGACTCTACCGAGCCTACCTGGCGCTGCTCCACAGCGGCTGGGTCGCGCTTCGAGTTTTGCGTTTCCTCCTCCCCGGCCGCGCTGCCGGGCGCCGCCGCGCACGAGCTCTGCTCCGCGGCCACCGGCGCGCCCTCGGCGATGTGCTGCGCCCCTACCGACCCGGCGCCTCGGCGCCACTTCGCAGCGACTCCTCTCGCCGTCCCCTGGCCCCCAGATCTCCCGACGAAGCTCCCTCGGATTCCGAATCACCGTAGAATCGGGGGGCTATGACCGAGCCCACCGAAGCCCCCTCCGAACCGACACGCTGCAAGGTAGCCTTCATCGGCAGTCACGGGGTGGGGAAGACCACTCTTTGCTATGGCCTGGCGGCGCGGCTCAAGAGCGAGGATCTGGCCCTCGAGGTGGTCCACGAGGTCGCCCGGCGCTGCCCGTTGCCGGTCAACGAGGAGACCGGTGTCGCCTCCGAATCGTGGATTCTCCACACCCAGATCGCCGAGGAGATTCTCGCCTACCACCGCTATCCGGTGGTGATCTGCGATCGCAGCGCCCTGGACAACTACGTCTACCTGTTGCTCAGCGACGGACCCCAAGAAGGTCTTGAGTTGTTGGTAAATTGGTGGATGGACAGTTACGATCTACTGATCCGAGTACCGATCTGCGACGGACCTTCCGCCGACGGTTTCCGCTCGGAGAATCCTGCGTTTCAACGCGCCGTGGACGAGCGTCTGGAAGTGGAGCTCGAACGCCGCGGCCTGGAAGCGCTGCATTTGGACCCGGAGAATCGCGCCGGCTGGCTGGAGTGCGCCACCACCGCCGTGCTCCAGCGACTGGCGCCAGCTCAGCTACGGTTGTTATGAATATCGAAAATATCCATCCGAGAGTAGAATAGGCAGGCCTTGGATATCGAAACCCGCCTCCGCCGCTGGGAGACCTTCTCCCATTTCTCGGACGAGCAGCTGTCTCAGCTCGCCCGTTGCGCCTCCCTGCATCGATTTCCCGCCGGCGTCACCATCTTCAAAGCGGGCGATTCGAGCCGTGACGCCTACCTGGTCGACACCGGCCGCCTGCGCATCCAGCGCCAGACTCCCTACGGTCTCTACACCCTGGCGGAGCTCGGGGAGGGAGAGATCTTCGGTGAGTCCAGCTACCTCGACGGCGAGGTCCGCTCCGGCGACGCCTTCGTCATCGCCGAAACCGAGCTCCTGAGCTTCAACCCGGTGGCCCTGGAAGCCCTCGCCGGCCTCGATCAGCGGATCACCGTCGCGCTCTATTGGAGTTTTTGGAAGAGCCTCGCCACCAAGCTGCGCACCACCAACGAGAAGCTCACCCAATTCTTCTCCGAGGCCGGCAAGCCGCCGTCGAGCCCGAGCCTCGAGCCCAAGGGCACCCCCGCCGATTTCCGCATCGACCTGGCGGCCAAGCGCAAGCTCTTCCAGGAACAGAAGCTCTCCAACCTGGAGATCAACTTCCTCTCCACCCTCTCCAAGGAGCAGCAGGTGGCACCGGGGGAAGTGATCTTCCACGAGGGGGACGTGGGCGACAAGATGTACATCGTCCTCGACGGCCGGGTGATGATCAGCAAATACATCCCCGGCGCCGGCGAGGAGGCCCTGGCCTTCCTGGAGCGCGGCGACTATTTCGGCGAGATGGCGCTGATCGACAACCAGCCCCGGTCCGCCGACGCCAAAGCGCCCGAGGAAGGCGCGGTGCTCTTGGCCATTCCCCGGGATGTGGTTGAAGGGCTGCTGGACATCCACAAGGTTTCGTCCCTGAGGCTCCTGCGCATCCTCTCGAACCTCATCGCCAAGCGTCTGCGGGAGCTCAACGAGAAGCTCATCACCTGGTTCATTTTTTCCGGTGGCGGCGGTCAGGGCTGACGCCGGAACTCCGGTCCCCAGCCATTCCGGCCAGCGAGCCCCCTACTCCGGCCAGCGAGCCTGAGCAAGAATCTTCCGCACCTGGGACGACAGGGGTAGCTCACCGAGCTCCGCGGCGGAGAAGAACCCCGCCTCCGGTCCTTCCGCCAGCTCTCCCGAAGCCTCCACCCGAGCGCTCCAGACCTCCAGGGTGTAGGCCCGGTGGGTGATGGAATGGCGGACGGTGCCGCGCCGCTCGGCCAGACGCCAGCGGCCTCCATAGCGCGCGGCAAAGGCTTCCTGGCTCTTGGCCAGGGACTCTTCCTCGGAGACCAAGAACTCTTCCCGCGGCCCCTCCACCGACGGCAACTCCCAGGTCCCCGCCAGCACTTCGCTGTCATCCGGGCGGCGGAAAAGCAGCAGCAGCTCCCGGCCCTGCGGTGCGGGTTCCTCCTCGGCCTCGATCACCAGCGCCACCCGCCGGAACAACCGCACCGGCGCCCGCCGTTGCCGTGGCTCGGGATAGCGCTCCGGATCCCCGCTGGCAAAGCCCCGGCACTCCGAGGCCAGGGGGCACCGCCCGCAGGCCGGGGCCGTCGGCGTGCACACCGTCGCTCCCAGCTCCATCAGCGCCTGATTGCTGTCACCGGGCCGCTCCGCATCGAGGAGCTCCGCCGCCTGCGCCACGAGCCGCCGCCGCTGGGCGCTTCGCTTGGGGTTGGCCTCCGATGCCAGAAGCCGGCTGGTGACCCGCTCGACATTGCCGTCCATCACCGGCACTGCCTGGCCGAAGGCGATGCTGGCCACCGCCGCTGAGGTGTAGGCACCGATCCCCGGCAGCTCCTGCAATCCCTCGGCGTTCTCGGGAAAGCCACCCCGCTCCACCACCGCCTGAGCGGCGGCGTGGAGCTGCCGGGCACGGCGGTAGTAGCCCAACCCCGACCAGCGTGCCAAAACCTCTTCTTGCTGCGCTCGGGCCAGCGCTTCCACCGACGGGAAGCGCTCCAGGAACGCCTCATAGTAGGGAATCACCGTCTCCACCCGCGTCTGCTGCAGCATGATCTCCGACACCCACACACGATAGGGATCGGTGTTCTTTCGCCAGGGCAGGTCTCGACGGTGGTCGTCGTACCAAGAGAGCAGCTGCCGCGCAGCGTCACGACTCATGCCGCACCCTGTCATTTTGGCCGACAGCAGATCTTCCATGTGCCGAATTCGCAGACCCTGGCCATTCCGGCAACGCTGAATCCGCAGCACCGGCGAGGGTGGTCAAGGCGCTAGTCAAAGGTCGACACGGGTCACGGTGTCTTGCTGCAGCAAGAACGATGAAAAGCCGGCAGGGAAGCTGGGATGAAGCCGAAGGTCGGGGCCAAGTGCCGAAGAGGCTGGGGAAGGGGTCAGAGAACGGGGGAGGTTCCGACTTCTGGTTGGTCTTTTTTGATCTACCCCTGTAGCTAGGGGATTGGGAAAGACTTTGATTGGTAGGGGATCTCGAAAGATCACGCAATCGGTGTGAGTCAATGCTGGTTGGAGGAACCTCCCCCGAGGTTGCTCTCTTGTCAGTGACCATAAAAGGAAGCAATCGGCGTGCCAGATTCCAGCAAATCTCTTGAGAATCTACGGTGGAAGAGAAAAATCCCTGACAAGAGAATTTTCTTGTCCTTGAATGGTCCTCTGCGGCAACCAAGACTAGTAGATTAGAAGTGGCCAACCAAGGGTTGAGCCAGCTCCATCCTGTGCTAAGATCGGAGCTTCGCCGACGTTCTGTCGGCCCCTCATGCAAGACCGTCCAAAACGACCGTTGGGCGGACAATCTTGAGCGAGCAATCTCTTTTCCACAGGTTGTGGAAAAACTGTGGGTTTTCCATTCGCTCTCCAGCACTATGACGCAAACTCTCTGGGGGCAGCTACAACAGGAGCTGCAACATCACCTCGACCCGGATGAGTTCTCTACCTGGATCGAGCCGCTACGGGTCCGCTCCGAGCACAGCGACCGGCTGATTCTCTCAGCTCCCAACGGTCGCTTCCTCCACACTTTGGAGGATTCCTACCGCCAGATCTTCGACAGCGTCGCCTCCGAGGTCAAGGGGGCTTCCTTCCGCGTGCTCTTCGCTCTCGACGACGAGGAAGAAAACGGCGATCCGCAGCAACCCCGCTTCGATCCCAAATACACCTTCGAGACCTTCGTGGTGGGCAATTCCAACCAATTCGCCCACGCCGCAGCCCGGGCGGTGGCGGAGAGCCCGTCCCACAGCTACAACCCCCTCTTCCTCTACGGCGGGGTCGGTCTCGGCAAGACCCATCTGCTGCACGCCATCGGCCACAAGATTCTGCGCGACCACAGCCACCTGCGGGTGATGTACCTGGCGGCGGAGCAATTCGTCAACGAGCTGATCAACTCCATCCGCTTCGACCGCATGCCCGACTTTCGGGACCGCTACCGCAACATCGACGTCCTGCTGATCGACGACATCCAGTTCATCGCCAATAAAGAGCGTACCCAGGAAGAGTTCTTCCACACCTTCAACACGCTCTACACCAGCCAGAAGCAGATCATCCTGTCCTCGGACGCCGAACCGCGCAAGATTCCGACCTTGGAAGAGCGTTTGCGCAGCCGCTTTCAATGGGGGCTCATCGCCGACATCCAGTCTCCGGAGCTGGAGACCAAACTGGCGATTCTGCGCCGCAAGGCGGATATCGAGGGCTTGGAGCTGCCCGACGACGTGGCGGAATTCATCGCCCGCCGGGTGCGCTCCAATATCCGCGAGCTCGAAGGCCTGCTGACCCGCGTCCTGGCCTTCTCCTCCCTCACCGCCAAGCCGCTGTCGGTGGAGCTCGCCCGGGAGACCTTGAAGGACATCCTGCCCACCGAGGATCGCCGCTCGACGGCGGCGGAGATCATCAAATTCGTCGCCCGCAATTACGGCCTCAAGGTCAGCGAGATCAAGAGCCGCAACAACTCGCGGCAGATCGTCTTCCCGCGCAAGGTGGCCATGTTCCTGCTCCGCCAGCTCACCGACCTCTCCTACCCGGAGATCGGCCGACTGTTCAACGACAAGCACCACTCGACGGTGATCTCGTCGGTCAAGGACATCGAGCAGAGCCGGTCCTCGGATCCGGACCTGGACCGAACCCTGCGCTCCATCCAGGATCATTTCTCCTGAACCCGTCCCACACTGAGTGGAAAGCGTCGCGGAAGATTTGTGGAGGGCCTGTGGAAAATCTCCCCGGTGGTGAGTTCTCCTCTTTCGTCCACAGGTCGTCCACAACCCATTTCCCTCGTTCTGCGGATTCGGTAAACTCTTCCCCAGGCGATACTTACTGCACTTTTCCGCAGATCCACAGCGCCTACTACTGACTACGGTTATGGTATATTCACCCTTCTTTTGAACGGAGAAGGCCCTATGGAAATCCGTCTCGACCGCTCTGAATTTCTCACCGAGCTGGCTCCGATGCAGGGCATCGTGGAGCGCAAGAGCACCATCCCCGTGCTCTCCCACTTGAAGCTCACCACCCGCGACGGGAAGCTTCATCTGGCGGCTACGGATCTCGACGTCAGCCTCACCTCCTGGTGCGAGGCGGACGTGGCGGCGGATGGCGGCATCACCGTTCAGGCCAAGAAGTTCATGGAGATCATTCGCTCGCTGCGCAGCGACGAGGTGACCCTGCGCCTCGACGAGCCCAAGGAGCTGACCATCACCGCCGGCCACTCGCGGTTCAAGATCCACGGTCAGGCACCGGAGGATTTCCCCACTCTGCCGGAGTTCAACGAGGAGCAGTCGACGGAGATCCCGTTCCAGAGCTTCCGCCGCATGGTGGCCAAGATTCTCTTCGCCATCTCCGCCGACGAATCGCGCTTCCAACTCAACGGTGCACTGCTCAAGATCGAAGGCTCGTCGGTGGAGCTGGTAGCTACCGACGGGCACCGCCTGGCGGTGGTGGAGTCGGAGCTCGAGGGCACCGGCATCGAGGGCGAGGCGGCCACCGTCTTGGTGCCCCGGAAGGCCCTCCAGGAGCTCCAGCGTTTCGACGGCAGCGGCGGCCTGACCTTCTCCCGCGGGCCCCACCATCTGTGTTTCCGCCTCGGTCGCCGCGAGCTCCTATGCCGCATCCTCGAGGGCACCTTCCCGGATTACGAGCGGGTCATCGCTTCGGACAACGACAAGAAAATCATTTTTGGCACCCGCCACCTGCTGGAGGCGGTGGGGCGCGTGGCGCTCTTGACCGGCGACCGCGCCCGGGGTGTGCGCATGAGCTTCGCCCCCGGCGCCCTGACCATCTCCGCCGCCAACCCGGACCTCGGCGAGGCCTCCGAGGAGCTCGCCTGCGAGTACGACGGAGATACCTTCCAGCTGGGCCTCAACCCGGACTACCTGTCCCAATTCCTCGCCGCGGTGGAGACCGACGAGGTGCGGCTGGAGCTCAAAGACGAGTCCAGCCAATGCGTCGGCTATCCGGTGGACGGACCGGACCGCCGCTACCTGTGCGTGATCATGCCCATGCGCCTGTGAGCGCCGGCTTCTCGCACCCCTCCGCCGCCGCTTGCTCGCCCATCTCGTAGGCCGCCGCTTTCGCAATCTGGCACCCCTCGCCTGGTCGCCGGCGGCCGGTGGCCATCTGCTGCTGGGGGGCAACGGCGCCGGCAAGACCAGCATCCTCGAAGCCATCTATCTGCTGGCCACCACCCGCAGCTTTCGTACCGCCCAGGTGGCGGATTGTTGCCGCCATGGGGCCGACGGATTCGAGCTGCTGGCGGAGGTGGAGGGCCAGGCCCGTACCCGCCTGGAGGTGAGCTGGGTGTCGAGCGGGGCTGGCAGCCGCTCCGGCGGAGGGCGGCGCCAGCGACGGGTCAACGGCAACGCCACCACCTTGGCGGAGCATTTGGCGGTGCTGCCGGTGGTGGCGTGGACCGGTGAGCAAGTGGAGCTGCTGACCGGGCCGCCGGCGGTGCGCCGGCGGTTTCTCGACCGCGGCGTCATCGGAGTGCGGCCGGCGGCGCTGGAGGCGCTGACCCGCTACCGCAAGATCCTCGGCCACAAACGCCAGGTGCTCGCCGACGGCGGCCGTGAGCTGGCGACCTGGAATCAGCTGCTGGCCGGCGCCGCCGCCGAGGTCATCGCCCTGCGGGGCCGCTACGTGGAGCTTCTGGCGGCGGCGCTGGAGCAGGTTCTGAAGGAGGCGGCGCTGGACTTTCCGGCCATCCGTCTGCGATATCGGCCGTCACCGCGGCAGTCCTGGGTGGACGGCCAATCCGCGAGCGCTGGTGTTTCGAGTACGGCTGGCCCCGATGGCGAGGCAGCGGTGGCGGCGGCGCTGGAGCGGGCGGCGGACCAGGAGCGCCGGCGCCGGATGCCCCTGGTGGGGCCTCACCGGGACGAGCTGGTCATCGCCTGGGCGGATCATCAGCTGCGGCGGGTGGCCTCCGCCGGCGAGCGCAAGGCCCTGGGGCTGTGCTTGCTGGCGGCCCACGGGAGGGTGTTGGGATCCCACGGTCCGGAGCCGGTCTACCTGCTCGACGATGCCGACACCGAGCTCGCTCCCGCCACCCTGGAGTCGGTATGGCAGGTCTTCGCCGCCGCCGGCCAGCTCTTCGCCACCTCCAACCGTCCCGACGTATGGTCGTCCATCCCGTTCGCCGCTCGCTGGCGGGTGGCCGGTGGGGAGGTCTCGGAGTCGTCCTGACGGCTTGTCCGCCGGAGCTGCCCAGCGAGTTTGTTCCTGGGGCCGTAAGCTCTTGCCTGTCAAAAACCTAGCCCGGCGCCCCGAAGGTGCATGAAACGGCCGTTTTTGATATCATTGTCAAGTTCCGGGCCCGGTCTACGGCGCCTCAAACCCACCCGCATCGCCGATCCTCGCCACCGGCCTCATCGCCCCCCGTTTCGAGGGCGTTCGGTGCTCGGTCTGGGGAGAGCGCAGTCTGGGGGAGAACGCAGTCTGGGGGGCGTCGCTCCTCGACCCGACCCGACCCAGCTCCTCGAGAGCGAGGCGGCTCCCCGGAACCGAGCCGAATACGGAGACCTACGCCTTTGACCGATCGACCGCCTACCGAATCCCCGACCGACGAGACCATCCTGGGCTCGGACTACACCGCCGACAGCATCAAGGTCCTCAAGGGCCTGGAGGCGGTGCGCAAGCGCCCGGGCATGTACATCGGCGACACCGACGACCTGTCGGGTCTGCACCACATGGTCTTCGAGCTGGTGGACAACTCCATCGACGAAGCCCAGGCGGGCTACGCCAGCCGTGTCGATGTGACCATCCACACCGACAACTCGGTGACCGTCCACGACGACGGCCGCGGCATCCCCGTGGACATGCACAAGACCGAGGGCCGCTCCGCCGCCGAAGTGATCATGACCGAGCTGCACTCCGGCGGTAAGTTCGACAGCAATTCCTACAAGGTCAGCGGCGGTCTCCACGGCGTCGGCGTGTCGGTGGTCAACGCTCTGGCGGACCATCTGGAGCTGGAGATCGAGCGCGACGGCCAGGTGTGGTTCCAGACCTACTCCAAGGGCATTCCCCAGGGCCCCATCGAAGCCACCGGCAAAACCGACAAGACCGGTACCCGCGTGCACTTCCGCCCCGACCCGCAGATTTTCTCGGTGCTCGAGTTCGGCTACGAGCAGCTGGCCCAGCGGCTGCGGGAGATGTCGTTCCTGAACCGCGGCGTCCACGTCACTTTGACCGACGAGCGCACCGGCAAGCATTCGGACTTCTCCTACGCCGGCGGCATCGAGAGCTTCGTCGAGCACCTGAACCGAAACCGCAGCACCCTCCACCCCGAGCCCATCCTGCTCCTGGACGAGCGCACCGACGAGATCGGACCGCAGATGGTGGAGGTGGCGCTGCAGTGGAACGACGGCTATCAGGAGCAGATCCTCTGCTTCACCAACACCATCAAGAACCGCGACGGCGGTACCCACCTGAGCGGCTTCAAGGGCGCCCTCACCCGCACCGTCAACAACTACGCCGCCGGGGCCGGGCTGACCAAGAATCTGAAAGAGAACTTGAGCGGCGACGACATTCGCGAAGGGCTGACGGCGGTGGTCTCGGTGCGGGTGCGGGATCCCAAGTTCTCCAGCCAGACCAAAGACAAGCTGGTCTCCTCGGAGGTCAAGACCTGGGTCGAGCAGATGGTGGGCGAGCAGCTGGCCATCTACCTGGAAGAGAATCCCAAGGTCGCCCGCCGCATCGTCGACAAATGCGTCGACGCCGCCCGCGCCCGGGAGGCCGCCCGCCGCGCCCGGGAGCTGACCCGCCGCAAGGGGGCGCTGGACTCCTCCAATCTGCCGGGCAAGCTCGCCGACTGCACCGAGCGGGATCCGGAACACGCCGAGCTCTTCCTGGTGGAGGGTGATTCCGCCGGCGGCTCCGCCAAGCAAGGGCGGGATCGTCAGTTCCAGGCGGTGCTGCCCTTGAAGGGCAAGATTCTCAACGTCGAGAAGGCGCGCTTCGACAAGATGCTCACCTCGGAGGAGATCCGCACTCTGATCACCGCCCTGGGCACCGGCATCGGGCGCGAGGACTTCGACGTCTCCCGGCTGCGCTACCACAAGCTGATCATCATGTGCGACGCCGACGTCGACGGCAGCCACATCCGCACCCTGATCCTCACCTTCTTCTTCCGCCAGATGCGCGAGATCATCGAGCGCGGCTTCCTCTACATCGCCCAGCCGCCTCTCTACAAGGTCTCCCAGGGCAAGAAGCACACCTACCTCAAGGACGACCTGGAGTATCAGGAATACCTCGTCGACCGGCTCAAGGGGAGCTGGGAGCTGAGCTTCGGGAGCAACGGCGGCGAGCCCCTGAGCGGCTCCCGGCTGGGCCATTTCATCGACCGCATGGAAGCTTTCCGCAACCGCATGGAGCGGCTGGTCTCCCGTGGCTATCCCGCGGAAGCCTTGCGCGCGGCGCTGCACCACGGCATCGTGGATCGCCCGTCCCTTGGCGACGACGAAAAGCTGGCGGCGCTGGCGGAGAGCCTCGAAGAGCTGGGCTTCACCGAGGTCGAGCGCGGCTTTGACGAGGAGCACGGCAGCCCCTATTTGAGCTTCGTCAGCCGCCGCGACGGCGTCGACCGGCGCCTGCGGCTGGACCGCGAGCTGCTGGCCAGCGCCGAATACCACGACATGGCGCGCAACCAGCTGGCCCTCAAAGCCATCGAGGAGCAGGGCTTCGTGCTCCAGCGGGACGGCGAGACGCTGACCCCGGAGACCGTCGACGAGGTCCTCGACCACCTCTACTCCGAAGCCAAGAAGGGCGTCTCCATCCAGCGCTACAAGGGTCTCGGTGAGATGAATCCGGATCAGCTGTGGGAGACCACCATGGATCCGGAGCGCCGGCGTCTGCTGCAGGTGAAGATCGAGGACGACGTCGCCGCCGACGAGATCTTCACCGTGCTCATGGGCGACCACGTGGAGCCACGGCGCAACTTCATCGAGGACAACGCCCTGGCGGTGAAGAACCTGGATATCTGAGTAGCGAGAGAGCCCCGGAACCGCCCGTCCCCGGAGCCCACCCCCAACCTAGCGCCGGTCTTTCCCCGGGCTAGGTTCCCAGGAGTATCGAGATGAGCGAACAGGATCCCAACCTCCCCGCAGAGATGCCCATGCCGGTGGACATCGAAGCGGAGATGAAGCGCAGCTACATCGATTACGCCATGAGCGTGATCATCGGCCGCGCCCTGCCCGACGTGCGCGACGGCCTCAAGCCCGTGCACCGCCGGGTGCTCTACGGCATGTGGGAGTCGGGCAACACCGCCAGCAAGGCGTACAAGAAATCCGCGCGCATCGTCGGTGACGTGATGGGTAAATACCACCCCCACGGCGACGCCGCCATCTACGACACCGTGGTGCGCCTGGCCCAGGGCTTCGCCATGCGCTACCCGCTGGTGGACGGCCAGGGCAACTTCGGCTCCATCGACGGCGACAACGCCGCGGCCATGCGCTACACCGAGATCCGTCTCACCCGCCTCGCCGAGGAGATGCTCAAAGAGGACATCGGCAAGGAGACGGTGGATTGGGTGGAGAACTACGACGGCTCCGAGCAGGAGCCGGCGGTGCTGCCGGCGCGCATTCCCAACCTGCTGGTCAACGGCGCCTCGGGCATCGCCGTGGGTATGGCCACCAACATCCCGCCGCACAATTTGCACGAGGTGATCTCCGGCCTGGAGCTCCTCATCGACCGTCCGGACGCGTCCATCGAAGAGCTCATCGAATGTATCCCCGGCCCCGACTTCCCCACCGCCGGTGTGATCCACGGCCTGGAGGGGATCCGTTCCGCCTACCACACCGGCCGCGGCATCGTGCGGGTTCGGGCGAAGGCGGAGATCGAGGAGATCCCGCGCTCCGCCGACCGCCAGATGATCGTCGTCACCGAGCTGCCCTATCAGGTCAACAAGGCCAAGCTGCTGGAGCGCATCGCCGACCTGGTGCGGGACAAGAAGATCGACGGCATCACCGACCTGCGGGACGAGTCCGACCGCAACGGCATCCGGGTGGTCATCGAGCTGCGCCGCGGCGAGATTCCCCAGGTGGTGCTCAACAACCTCTACAAGCACACCCAGATGCAGACCACCTTCGGGATGAATATGTTGGCCATCGTCGACAATCAGCCTCGGGTGCTCAACCTGCATCAGCTGCTCACCCACTTCCTCAATCACCGCAAGACGGTGATCATCCGCCGCACCCGCTACGACCTGGCCAAGGCGGAGGCCCGGGCGCACATCTTGGAGGGCATCCTCAAAGCCCTCGATGTGCTCGACGAGATCATCGCCACCATCCGCGCCAGCCGCACGCCGGCGGACGCCCGGGAAGGGCTAATGGAGGGGTTCGGTTTCACCGAGGTGCAGGCCCAGGCGATTCTCGACATGCGCCTCCAGAAGCTCACCGGTTTGGAGCGCGAGAAGGTGGTGGAGGAGTACAAGGAGGTGATGGCCCTCATCGAGCGGCTGCGGGCGATCCTCGGCTCCGACCAGCTGGTCCTGGAGGAAATCCGCCGCGAGCTCCACGAGATCGACGAGGCCTATGGCGACGAGCGCCGGACGGTGATCCTGCCCTTCGAAGGGGAGATCACCATCGAGGACATGATCGCCGACGAGGATATGGTGATCACCGTCACCCGCAGCGGCTACGTCAAGCGCTCGCCGCTGGCCCTCTACCGCGCTCAGCACCGCGGCGGCAAGGGACGGTTGGGGATGACCACCAAAGACGACGACCTGGTGGAGCATCTCTACGTCGCCTCCGCTCACAGCTACGTGCTGGTGTTCACCGAGAGCGGCCGGGTGCACTGGCTGAAGGTGCACGAGATTCCCGAATTCGGTCCCGCCGCCCGCGGCAAGGCGATTGTCAACCTGTTGCACCTGGAACCCACCGAGCGGGTTGCCACCACCCTGGCGGTGCGGGAATTCTCCGAAGATCGCATGCTCATCTTCGCCACCGAGCAGGGCTTGGTGAAGAAGACCTCCCTGGCCGCCTACGGCAATCCGCGGGTCGGGGGCATCATCGCCATCAACGTCGAAGAGGGGGACCGCCTGCTGGAGGTCCGCGCCACCGAGGAGGGTCAGGAGGTGATGCTCGCCACCGCCCAGGGCCGGGCCATCCGTTTCCCGGAGGAAGACGCTCGGGCCATGGGCCGGGCCACCCGCGGCGTGCGCGGCATCAACCTGCGCCCCGGAGACCGGGTGGTCTCTCTGACGGTGCTCGAGGAGGAAGGGGAGATGCTCACCGTCAGCGAGCGCGGCTACGGCAAGCGCACCCGCCTGGAGGAGTATCGTGTTCAGGGCCGCGGCGGCTATGGCATCATCAACCTCAAGGTGAGCGCCAAGACCGGGCCGGTGGTAGGCACTCGCCAGGTCCTGCCGGAGGACGGCGCCATGTTGATCACCCAAGAGGGCAAGATCATCCGCATCGCCGTCGGCGGTGTGAGCATCATCGGCCGCGCCACTCAGGGCGTCAAGGTAATGGACCTGGGCGGCGAAGACCGCCTGGTGGCCCTCGCCAAGATCGCCGCTCGAGACGAGGTGGAGGAAGCCGAGGGGGCCGGCGGCGGGGACTCCGAGGGCGACGGCGACGAGACGGCGGCCGAGGAGATCGAGCCCGACCCGGTGAATTGATCCTCCGCCCCACACCGCGGACATCAACTTGCAAGGATAGAGCACCATGAAGTTTTTTCTCGATACCGCCGACCTGGACGAAATCCGCACCGGCCTCGATTGGGGGATGGTGGACGGCATCACCACCAACCCCACCCTCATCGCCCGCCAGGGCAAGCCTTATCTGCCGACGGTGCGGGAGATCGCCCAGCTGGTCCCCGGCCCGGTGAGCGGCGAGGTCCTCGCCACCAAGCTCGACGGCATGCTCGAAGAGGCCCACAAGCTGGCCGATCTGGCGGACAACGTGGTGGTCAAGGTACCCCTGACCCCAGCGGGGCTGCAGGCGGCGAGCCAGCTCGCCGAGGACGGCATCGCCACCAACGTCACCCTGTGTTTTTCCTCCGCCCAGGCACTGCTGGCGGCGAAGGCCGGCGCGACCTACATCTCCCCCTTCGTCGGTCGCCTCGACGACGTCGGTCAGAACGGCATGGAGCTGATCGAAGAAGTGGTGACGGTGTACGAGAATTACGACTTCGACACCCAGGTGCTGGTGGCCTCGGTGCGCCACCCCATGCACGTGGTCCAGGGCGCCCTCCTCGGTGCCCATGTGGCGACCATCCCGTTCAAGGTGCTGGGCCAGCTCTATCGCCACCCGCTCACCGACAAAGGCCTCGACCAATTCCTCTCCGACTGGAAGAGCACCGGCCGCAGCTTCGACCAATGAGCCGACGGCGGCGACGGTTTGACTGAAGAGCGCAGCCCCGCGGAGGACTCCGCCGACCCAGGGAACCACCCCAGCGACCGGGAGAGTCCCTCCGCCGGTGGGGAAGACGGTTCGAACCACGAAGACGGCTCGAACCACGAAGCCGAGGCGGAGCGAGAGACCTCGCCATCCCCAGAGGACTCTGACCCTTCGTCGGAGTCGGTTCCTCCTCCCTTGCCCCGAGGCCAGCTTTACCGCGTCGCGTGGATCTTCTATCTCGTGCTCTCGGTGGTGGCGGTGGTGTGGCTGGGGCTCGAAGACTCCTCCCGCACCCTCTGCCCCGACTCCGGCATCTGTCTCGCCCTCTTCGTCGACACCGCCCGCTGGCCCCTGGACCTCGGTCTCGGTCTCGGCGCTGCATTGGTGGTCATCGTCGGCTGGCACGGTGCCTGCCGCGTTTCTTCCGCCGCCGCAGCGCTGGAACGCCGGCTGGCGGCCTTGGTAGGGGGCATCACCACCGACGAGGCGCTGGCCATCGCCCTCCTCTCGGGCTTCAGCGAGGAGCTCTTCTTTCGCGGCGCGGTGCAGGGATCCCTCGGCTGGCTTCTCGCCACCGTCCTCTTCGCCCTCATGCATACCGGCCCGGGGCGGGCGCTCCGCATGTGGGCGATCTATGCCTTCGTCGTCGGTCTGGCCTTCGCCGGGCTGATGGAATGGCGGCAGAATCTGCTGGCGCCGGTGGTCGCCCACGTGGCCATCAACGGCTTTGGGCTGTGGCGCCTCAGCCGTTCCACCTCTGGTAGACTTCAGGAGTCTGATGGAAGGCCACAATAGGGCCACCACCACCGCCACTAGCGCCCAGCACCGGGCTGATCAGTTTTCATTCGCCCATCAGTATCCAACGGGGAGCCTTCATGCCGGATAGCAGTCAGAACAACAGCCAGGGCGTCTTGAGCCGCATCGACAACGAAAAGGGCACCTACCTGGAGGAGCTCAAGGACTACCTGCGCATTCCATCCATCTCCACCGACCCGGCCTACAAGGACGACGTCCTGCGCTGCGCCGATTGGCTGGTGGCGCGCATGGAGGACGCGGGGCTCACCGCCGAGCGCATCGAAACCGATGGCTATCCGCTGGTCTATGGCGAGTGGATGGGGGCACCGGGCAAGCCGACGGTGCTCTTCTACGGCCACTACGACGTGCAGCCCCCGGATCCCCTGGACCAATGGCGCAACCCTCCCTTCGAGCCGACGGAGGAGGGCGACCTGCTGGTGGCCCGCGGCGCCACCGACGACAAGGGCCAGTCCTTCGCCCACCTCAAGGGCGTGGCGGCGACCCTGGCGGAGCATGGCTCGCTACCGGTGAATGTCAAATTCATCGTCGAGGGCGAGGAAGAATCCGGCGGCGAGGCCATCGACATCTTCGTGCGCCAGGACGCCGGCCAGCGGCTGGCTTGTGATTGCGTGGTGGTTTCCGACAGCTCCATGTACGGCCCCGGTCAGCCGTCGCTGATCTATGGTTTGAAGGGCCTGGCTTACATGGAGATCAAGGTCACCGGCCCCAACCGCGACCTGCACTCCGGCACCTTCGGCGGCGCCGTCGCCAACCCCGGCAACGCCCTGGCCCACATCCTCGCTCAGCTGCAGGATCGGGAAACCGGCAAGATTCTCATCGACGGTTTCTACGACGACGTGCGGCCGCTGGAGGATTGGGAGCGCAAGGAATTCGCCGCCCTGCCCTTCGACGACGCGGGGTACAAGGCCGAGTTGGGAGTCGATGAGCTCTGGGGCGAGGCCGGCTACTCGCCGGTGGAGCGCGCCTGGGCCCGACCCACCTGCGACGTCAACGGCATTTGGGGCGGCTACCAAGGCGCCGGCGCCAAGACCATCATCCCCGGTACCGCCAGCGCCAAGGTCTCCATGCGCTTGGTGCCCGACCAGGATCCCAAAGAGATCGCCCGCCGGTTCACCGAATATGTGCAGCGCATCGCCCCGACGGGAGTCACCGTCGAGGTCACCGACCATCACGGCGGCGCGCCGGTGCTGGTGGAAGCCCAAGGGCCGCTGGTGGATGCGGCCCTCGCTGCCGCCGAGGATGTGTGGGGCAAGCGCCCGGTGCGGGTGCGGGAGGGTGGTTCCATTCCCATCGTCTCGACGTTCTCTCAGGTTCTCGAGGTGCCGGTGCTGCTCCTCGGCTTCGGCCTCTCCGATGACCGCCTGCACTCGCCCAACGAGAAATTCAACATCAGCCACTTCTACAACGGCGTGCGCACCGTCGCACGGCTGCTGGAGCGCGTCGGCGAAACCGCCTGAGCCCTCGGGCTCGCGGGCGCCACGGACCGACCCTGGGAGATCGACCCGGACTATGAGCACTTCCCCGAGGCCTCCGGCCCGTGAGCCCCACCCCATGAAGCGCGTCGAGTCCCCGCCGGTGGAGCGGGAAATCAAATTCGCTTTGGACGAGCTGGAGGCCCTGCGGGATCGTCTCCTGGAGCTCGAGGCGGAACGGGTCAACGCCGGCGCCTTCGAGGACAATTGGGTCCTCGACCGCAACGGCGAGATCAAAGCCGGCGGTGGTGTGCTGCGGCTGCGCAAGGACGGCCAGGGGGCGGTGATGACCTTGAAGGGTCCTGCCACCTGGGACGGCGGTGTCAAGAGCCGCAGCGAGAGCGAAAGCCGGGTGGGGAGTCTGGAAGGAGCCCGCCAACTCTTCGAAGGCCTCGGCTACCGTACCGTCCGGCGTTACCAGAAGGTGCGGGAGGAATGGCGCCTGGGTGGGGTAATCATCGCCCTCGACCACACCCCCATGGGGGATTTCGTGGAATTCGAGGGCACCGGCGCCGAGACCGTCGCTCGCCGTTGCGGCTTCGACCTGGAACAAGCGGAGCGCCGCTCCTACCTGGATATCTACGACGACCTTCAGCGTGCTGATCCCAGCTTGCCGGCGGACATGCTCTTTCCCGACAAGGCCTGATTCCGGAATCCATCCCTCCGAACCCTCATGAGCACTCAACGACTGCGGGCCCTGGTTCTAGCCGCCGGCGAGGGCCGCCGGCTGCGGCCCCTGACCCTCGCCGCTCCCAAGCCCCTGCTGCCGGTGGCTGGCGAGCCCATCGTGCGCCACACCCTGGCGCAGCTGGCGGAGCACGGCTTCGAGGCCGCCGCCCTCAACCTCCATCACCTGGGAGACCAGATTCCCGAGCACCTGGGCGAGCGCCACGGCGAGATGTTCCTTGTCTACTCCCGGGAACCGGAGCTTCTCGGCACCCTGGGGGCAGCGGGCCCGCTACGCTACTTTCTCGAGCCGGCGAGCCTGATGGTGGTGGTCAACGGCGACAGCCTGTGCCGCTGGCCCATCAAGTCGCTGCTCAAGGCGCACAAGAAGAGCGAGGCGGCGGCCACGGTGTTGGTCACCGAGCGCGCCGATCCCGAACCCTTCGGCGGCGGCATCGGTCTCGACGCAGAGGATCGGGTGGTCTCCTTTCGCCGCGGGGAAGACCACGGCACGGTGGAAAAGCGCATGGTCTTTGCCGGCCTCCATGTTTTCTCCCCCCGGCTGCTGGAGTCGGTGGAGGTCCTCGACGCCAAGAAGCCCCAACCGGCAGACTTTGTGCGCGATCTCTACGAGCCCATGCTGCGCGACGGTCAGCGCATCCAGGCGCTGCGCACCACCCGCGACTGGCACGACCTGGGCACCCCCCGGCGCTATCTCGAAGGGGTTCTGGACTGGACCCGCGGGCGCACCGCCCGGCGCCTATTGCACCGCCGCTCGTGGGTGGCGGAAGGTGCCGAGGTGCATCCGGAGGCGGAGCTCAACACCTGTGCCATCGAGGCCGGGGCGGTGGTGGAAGCCGGCGCCCGCATCGAGAACAGCCTGCTGCTGCCGGGGGCCCACGTCGGCCGCGACAGCCGGGTGCGCGACGCCATCCTCGGCTTCGATGCCTTGCTCCCCCCCACCACCTACGTCGAAGGCCGCATGGTCAACCCTCAGACAGCGGACTTCACCGCCGGCCCCGACGACTCGCTGCTCGGCGAGCTGGTCTACACCAGACTGTAAATCCGCGGCAAACGCCGCGGCGGAAGGATGATTCCATGAGCCCCCGACCCTACGAGCTCCTGGTCTTCGACTGGGACGGCACCCTCATCGACTCCATCGGCACCATCGTCGCCTGCACCCAGGCGACCCTGAACGAGCTGCAGCTGCCGCCGTTGCCGGAGCAGTCGATTCGCCAGACCATCGGCTTGGGGCTGAAGGAAACGCTGGAAACCCTGCTGCCGGACGCCGACCGGGCGCTGGCGGAGCGGGTGCGGGAGGTCTACTTCCAGCATTGGGTCACCACCTACTGCAACCAGCCCCTGCTCTTCCCGGATATCGAGCCCCTGCTCACCGGCCTGGCGGAGGCGGGCTACGTGATGGCGGTGGCCACCGGCAAGAGCCGCCGGGGCCTGGAGCGAGATATGAACCGCATCGGTCTGCGGGAGCTCTTCGCCACCACCCGCACCGTCGACGAGGCCCATTCCAAGCCCCATCCTCAGATGCTCTTGGATGTTCTGGACGATCTGGGAGTGCGCGCCGAGGACGCCCTGATGATCGGCGATACCACCCACGATCTGCGCATGGCCGAGGCCGCCCGGGTCGCGGCGGTGGCGGTGGCCGGCGGCTCCCAGCCGCGGTCGATCCTTGAAGAGCTCGCGCCCCTCGCCTGCTTGGACACCGTGCACCAGCTGCCGGAGTGGCTTCATGAGCGCCGGCCCGGGGCCAAGGACCCAGCGGCGGCGGATCAGCCGGCGACATCCTCGTGATTTTCTCGTTCCCACGCTCCGGCGTGGGAACGCCAGGGAGACGCTCCAGCGTCGAGGGAGGGGGCTTGGAACGGGGGCCGGGAACTGGGGCTAGGAACCGTAGGGTGGGCGCCAGCCCACCATTTTATTGGCCGTAACCACCGTCCGCGTGCACCGGGCACCGCGCCAGCTCCTCCGCTCGCTGCCGGGAGGCCGAGGCATCCTTCTCCGCCGCATCTCCGTCCCACTCCGAGGGACCCTGGACCCAGCCGGCGAGATTCCGGTGCACGACGCCGGCGAGGGCGTCGAGGTGGTCCGGACGGTCGTTCAGGGCCGGGATGTAGCGGAAGCGTTCGCCGCCGTTGTGCTCGAAGGCCTCGCGGTTTTCACCGTCGATCTCCTCCAGGGTCTCCAGGCAATCGGCGGAAAAGCCCGGGCAGACGACGTCTAGACTCTTGACACCGCTCTTGGCCATGGCGGTGACGGTGTCGATGGTGTAGGGCTTGATCCACTCCTCCTTGCCGAAGAGGCTTTGGAAGCAGACCTCGTAGCGCTCCTTGGGCAGCTCCAACGCTTCCGCCACCAGCCGCGCCGTCTTGTGGCTTTGGCAGTGGTAGGGATCGCCGCCGAGGAAATAGCGCTTGGGGATTCCGTGGAAGGAGAAGATCAGCTTCTCCGCCGGCCCGTCCTCACCCCAGCCCTCCCGCAGGCTGGCGGCCAGGGCGTCGATGTAGGCGGGGTCGTCGTGGTATTGGTGCACCGTCCGCAGCTCCGGAACCCAGCGCCAGGAGCGCAGCTCTTCGGTCACCGCGTCGACGGTGGACGCGGTGGTGGCGGCGGCGTATTGGGGGTAGAGGGGTAGCAGCAGGATGCGCCGGCAGCCCTTCTCCCGCAGCTCCCTCAGCCCGCTGGCCACCGACGGGTTGCCGTAGCGCATGCCGATGGCCACGTGCAGCGGGCTGCTCACCACCCGGTGCAGGCGCTCTTCGACGCCGGCGGCCTGGCGGCGGGTGATCAGCAGCAGCGGCGAGCCCTCGTCGGTCCACACCGTGCGGTAGGCCTCGGCGGACTTCGCCGGCCGGGTGGTGAGGACGAAGAGGTTTAGGATCACTTGCCACTTCCAGGCCGGAATCTCGATCACCCGCGGGTCGGAGAGAAACTCCCGCAGATAGCGCCGTAGCGCCGGGGTGGTGGGAGCGTCGGGAGTGCCCAGATTGGTCAGCAGCACGCCGACGGCAGGAATCTCGCCGTGGGCGAAATCCGCCTCGCCTTGATAGTTCATGAACCTTCTCCTGCCAGCAGGGCCAGGGCATCGTCCACCTGCCGCCAGCCGCTGCGCAGCAGGAAGGTGGTGTTGCGGCCGTAGGATTTCGAACCGAGGATGAAGAAACCCGGCTCCGGGTTGACCAGGGTGCTGGCGTCCTGGCCGCCGGCGGTGAGGCAGTCCTCGCTAGCGCTTCCCAGCAGCGCGGCGGCGAGCTTGATGGGGCCGCAGGTGGCATAGCATTCGTGGACCTGCAGCTGGCGGTAGAGGCGATGGTCGCCGACGTAGCCGGTGAGGGAGAGGATGCGATCGATTTCCAGCATCTCCGGCTCGGTGCCGTTTCCCATCGGGCGCAACCAGACCCGGAGCGGAACGCTGACATCGTCGGGAGCTTCCACTGCATCCACCGTCACACCCCGGCGCATTTCCAGGGGCCCGTCGCCGCGGGCCAGCTCGGCGGCGTCCCGGGCCAGCCGGGCGCGGTCCGGCAGCGCGTCGCCGGGCAGGGGTTTCGGCGGTGCCTCACCGCGCAGCGCCCACACCACTTCGGTGCCGGGGCGCTCCTCCGCCAGCCCGGCGAGGTCGCGGGCGGCGGTTTGGGCGGAATGGCCCGCTCCCACCAACAGGATGCGGCGGCTGGCCCATTCGTCCGCCTCCACCGTCAGGTCCGGGATGTGGCGAACGATGCGCTCGCCGGCGGCGCTCTCGCCGGGGGCGGCGATGCCTGCCTCTCCGAGCGCGTTGGGCTGATCGTAGGTGCCGGTACAGTCGAGAACGGCGGCGGCCTCGAGGGTGCTTTGGCGCCCTGCGGCATCCTCCACCAGCAGGCGGAAGGGCCGGCGGCCGCGCTCGGCGGAGCCGATCTCCTCGTGCTTGAGGAGTCCCCGGCGGCCGATCTCCAGCACCCGCAGCCCCAGGAGCAGATGCTCCGCCACCACTGGCAGCCGCGCCGCCGGCTCCAGCACCTGAGCCGACAGCTCGGCACCGGTGGGGCATTCCTCGCTGTCCGGCACCACGTGGCCAGCGGCTTCCAGATGCCGGCGCAGGCGCGGCGAGACGTCGAGGCTCCAGGGCGTGAAGAGGCGCACGTGGCCCCAGCGGCGGACGCTGGCGGCGACCCGGTCCCCGGCCTCCAGCAGCACGAAGAGCCGCCCGGCGTCCGCCAGGGCGAGGGCCGCCTCGATTCCGATGGGGCCGGCGCCGAGAACGGCGACGGGGAGTTGCTCCAGGTTCTGACTCATGATTGACAAGACCCTCGGATGGATTGGAGCGCGGAACGGCGCGGCGGGGCGGCTAGAAACGCGAAGCCTGGCGCTCCCGCGGCGGCAGGATTTCCAGGCAGGTGGTCCACCAGCCGGTGAGGATGGTCTCGACGAACTCCTCCGGCAGCTGCTCCTGCCGCATCTCTTCCGCCAGCGCCCGATGATCGTATCTCAGGGGCACCAGCTCTACCTTCAGCTGTTCGCCTCTAGCCTCCAGCAAGCAATAGCGTACCGCTGTCTCCCCGTCGTTGGGGGGCCGGCCGATGACGCCGACATTGACCACGTCGCCGCCGGAGGGCAGCGAGCGATGCCATTCGATGCCGGTGTGGGTACACAGGATGCCGTCGCAGCGCTCCTGGCGCAGCAACATCTCGAGGAACGGTATCGGCGAGGTGGAAGAGAAGAGGAACTCGTTGATCCGCCGCGGCGAGCCGTGGACCAGCAAGAGCTCCCGATCTCCCACCCGGATGCGCCGGCGCCGCGGCAGCCGACCCATCCAGGCCTTGAACTCGTCGGAGCAATGCTGGGCGGTGTAGCGATAAGAAATCTCGGCGAAGTGATTGTCCCGGGGATCGGTGTAGCCGCAGTTGCAGTCCTCCCGGCCGCTGGCCAGGGACTCCTCGTAATTGCCCTGGATGGTGGCAACGCCCGCCTCCACCAGCAGCGGCCAGACCTTTTCCGGGTTGGGGCCAAAGCCTCCCAGGTCGCCCAGGCAGTACACCGCCTCGGCGCCTCGCCGCCGGGCGTCGTCGAGCAGCGCCGCTAGTCCCAGGTGGTTGTTGTAGACACCGCCGAAGACCGCCACCTTGGAGTACGGCCCCTCCGCCGGTACGCCGTCCGGCGTCTTGACCAGGAAGCCCTCCACCTCCCGCCGTCGCTCCTCCGGCGTCAGGGCGCGGCCGCTGGCGGCGGCGGCGGCGCGAAACTCCGCCAAGGGCACCAGCTTCTCCCCCCAGGTGGCCATGCCGCGGTGGGCCGCCAGGCGTTCCCGGTGAGCGCGCAGCACGGCCTCGCCGTCCGTTTGTGGAGGGCGGTCGGGTTGTGGGGGGCCGTCCGGTCCGGGTGTCTTGGGGTCGCTCATCTCAGGTCTTGCAGCTGACGCCGTAGACGTGGCAGGTCCAGCAGGCGGCGTGATCCAGGGGATAGGAGCCCAGGGTGTCCGCCAGCTTCTCGCCCATGCGGCCGGCGGGCTCGTTGACCAGGATTGGACACACCCACACTCCCTGCTCGGTGACCATGCGGCAGGAGCTGCACTGCAGGTGGTCGGTGGCGCCCTCCGGCAGGTCCTCGGCACGCAGCCGCTGCCAGCTCTCGTAGGTACCCCCGCGCTCCGCCTCGGCGCCGATCTGGAAAACCGGCAGCACCTTGAGTCGCGGTTTGTCGATGCCCAGACCCCGCAGCAGCTCGAAAAAGCGCTCCTTGCCCGCGGCGCTGCCGGAATCGCTGTACACCTCGGTCACCGTCAGCACCGGGTTGAGACCCACCGCCACCAGGTTGCTCAGGGCGTCGAGGACCCGCTGGAAGGTGCTCGGGCCGCGGATGGCATCGTTGCTCTCGGCGTCGTAGCCGTCGAGGGAGATGCGCAGGTCCAGCGAATACTCCGAGGCGTCGGCGAGAGCCTTGAGGCGCTGGCAGCGCTCCGCATCGAGGAGCAGGCCGTTGGTCAGCACCGACGCCGGACCGACCTCGAGGGTAGCCTCCAGGATGGCCTCCATCTGCGGGTTGAGAAAAGCCTCGCCGCCGGTGAAGTAATACTCCTTGACCCCCAGCGCCACCGCCTCCTCCAGCACCTCCCGGACTCGCTCTAGGGACAAATGGCCGTGGGTACGGTTGGTAGGGGAGCTGGAGACGAAACAGTGGGTGCAGGCGAGATTGCACAGGGTGCCGGCGACCTGGAACCACAGGGTGTCCAGAGAATCCAAGGCGACCCGCGGCGCAGCCTCTTCGCTTTTCGAGAGCGCAGTCTTCGAGAGCGCAGTCTTCGAGAGCGCGGTCGTCGGGGCCGCCGCGGCGTCTTCCTCCGGGGCCAGCACGGGTAGAGGATCGCGAGCCATCAGGAACCGGCGTGCCGGGGGCGCGAAGGACGAGAGAGAAGGTCGGAGGCGCTCAAGGTCGAAGAATGGGTCGCTCGGTTTGGGGTCAAAGGGTCGGAAATGTTCGGAGCCTCGGAATCTTCAGGTCGCGAACATCGGGCCGCACGAGGTGCCGCTGCCACGGGCCAGAACGAATCTCGGCGCAACGGCCGCACCCGAGTATACGCGCAGGCCCTTGATTCAGATCTCTGTGGTTGAGATCCAGCCGGTATACTCGGCGCGCAAGGGGCTTGCCAAGCCCAACCCTGGATTCCCCGCACCGGGCACCGTCGCCGGCCCCTCTCTCCGGGCTGGGCGGCTGCCGGAGCGCGTGCTTCCTCGGTCTGGCCCATCCGCGAGCCCCCATCCGCGGCCGGGACGCCGAATGACCGGCGTCCCGAATGACCGGCCTCCAAGCCCGCGGCGGACTCAAAAACCACCGTGCTCAGATTTCTCGCCCTTGCGTTCCCCGCCATCGCCCTGATGATCTCTCTATTCCATTTTGGCTGGGATGCTCTCGACCTGGGCGCCGACCTCAACCTGGCGCCGCGGGTGCTTTTCGCCAGCTGGTTGCTGGAGGCGGTGGGGCTGATCACCCTCTTCCTGCTCATCCACGGCGCCGGCCGCGGGCGCTTCCTCGCCGGCATCGCCGCCGGCTGGATCGCCTGGGTTTTCCGCGGGCCGCTCTTGGTTCTCACCCTCGCCGGCGCTGCCCGTATCGCTCCGGAGCCCTGGTGGAATGCCACCCTCGGCTGGCTCGGCCTCTACACCCTGTGCGGGATCCTCCTCGCCCTGCTGGCCCGGCGGACGGGATTCGACTCCTAGGTGCCAGCCTTGCCCCCCTCTCCTCCGCCTCGTGGAAAGCCCTCGGCCGCAGCCTCCCCCGGGCCCCGCATCGCCGCCGTGGGCCAGGGCTTCCCGGCTCATTACTACGACCAAGAACAACTCCTCGGCGCTCTCGAATCGCTGTGGGGGGACCGCTTCTTCAACCCCCAGCGGCTGCGCCGGCTGCACCGCAACGTGTTGGTGGGAGGGCGCCACCTGGCGCTGCCCATGGAGCGCTATGCCGAGCTCGAAACCTGGGGTCAGGCCAACGACGCGTGGATCGAAGTGGCCCTGGAGGTCGGTGCCGCGGCGGTACAGGACGCCGTGGCCCGGGCCGGGCTGGAGCTGGCGGACATCGGTGCCCTGATCTTCGTCACCGTTACCGGAGTCGCCACGCCGTCCCTCGACGCCCGGCTGATCAATCGCCTGGGGCTGTCGCCCAATCTCACTCGCTTACCCATCTTCGGCCTCGGCTGCGTCGCCGGCGCCGCCGGCATCGCCCGGGCCACCGACCTGGTGCGCGCCGACCCTCAGAAGGTGGCGGTGCTGCTGTCGGTGGAGCTGTGCTCCCTGACCCTCCAGCGGGAGGACCTGGAAGTAGCCAACCTCATTGCCTCCGGCCTCTTCGGCGACGGCGCGGCGGCGGCGGTGGTGGTGGGGAGTGAGCGGGCTGCGGATCTGGCTGCGGATCTGGCAGGGGACGAAGCGGAGAATGCTCTCGGGGGATGGCCGGAGATTCTCGCCACCCGCTCCGTCTTCTACCCGGACAGCGAGGGGGTCATGGGCTGGGACATCTCCGAGCGCGGCTTCCGCATCGTCCTGTCGCCGGAGGTGCCGACCATGGCCCGGGACCACTTATGCCGGGACGTGGACGCCTTCCTCGCCGATCACGGCTTGGGCCGCGGCGACATCGCCCGCTGGATCTGCCACCCCGGCGGACCCAAGGTCCTGGAGGCCATGGCGGAGGGTTTGGAGCTCCCCGACGGCGCCCTCGACGTGACCTGGAGAAGCTTGCGAGAGGTGGGCAACCTCTCCTCCAGCTCGGTGCTGCTGGTGCTGCGGGAAACCCTGGAAAGCCACCGCCCGCCGGCGGGTAGCTACGGGCTGCTGCTGGCCATGGGCCCGGGTTTCTGCTCCGAGCTGGTGCTGCTACGGTGGTGAGAAAAGACAACCCATTCTGCCGGCCTGTCTGCCGGCCTGTCTCCTGGACCTAGCCGCCATGACCGAATTTCTCGGCCTCGACACCCGCCAGCTCTACCTCGGGCTCCTCGCCCTGGTGGTGGTGGAGCGTCTCTTCGAACTGCGGCTGGCGCGGCACAACCTGCGCTGGGCCGAAGAGCACGGCGGCGTCGAGGCCGGCGCCGGCCACTTCCCGGTGATGGTGGCGGTGCACACCCTCTTCCTCATCGCCTGTCCGCTGGAGGTTTGGTTTCTCCACCGCCCCTTCGTTCCGGCGTTGGCGCTGTCCATGACCCTGCTGCTGGCGGCCACCATGGGCCTACGGTATTGGGCGGTCAAGACCCTCGGCGTCCGCTGGTCGCCGCGGGTGGTGGTGGTGCCCGGGCTGCCGGCGGTGAACGCCGGCCCCTACCGCTTCCTGCGTCACCCCAACTACCTGGCGGTGGTGCTCGAGGTCGTCGCCCTGCCGATGATCCACGGCGCCTGGCTCACCGCGGTGGCCTTCTCCCTGGCCAACGCCGCGCTGCTGGCGGTGCGTATCCCGGCGGAGGAGGCTGCGCTGGCGGAGCACAACGACTACCAGAACCGGCTGGGAGATCGCGCGGCGCTGCTCCCCGGGAGGCGCGGATGAGCGATGTGGCGGTTCTCCGGGCGACGGTGCTCGAAGGCATTGAAGAGGTCGCCCGCCGGCACCTCCACTGGCAGGGAGCGGTGCGCCGGGAGATGCGGCTGGTGGAGGATCTGGAGCTCGACTCCATGCGTCTCTTCGTCCTCGCCGCCGAGGTGGAAAACCATTTCCGCATCGCCCTCGACGAAGCGGACGAGTTGCGGCTGGTCACCGTCGGCGACCTCGCGGATCTGATCCTGCGCAAGCTGACGTCTCGAGATCAGAGCGAGCCGAGCCCTAGCGGGTAGATGCCATGAGCGCCCCCACCCTCACCGCCCAGCTCGCCGCCGCTGCATCCTCCGAGGGCGCCACCGGCACCGGCGGGTTGCGCTTCCTCGACCGCCGGCTGGAGGAGCGCTGGCTCGGCTGGGGGGAGCTCCACCACCGCGCCCGCCAGGTGGCGGCGGGTCTTGCCGCCCTAGGAGTCCAGGCAGGGCAGCGGGTGGCCCTGATCTACCCCACCGGCGAGGACTTCTTCGCCGCCTTCTTCGGGATCCTCGCCGCCGGCGCGGTGCCGGTGCCCCTCTATCCGCCGGTGCGCCTCGGTCGGCTGGGGGAGTATCAAGAACGCACCGCCGGCATGTTGCGGGCCGCCGGCGCGCGGCTGGTGCTGGCGGAGGGCCGGGTGGCGCGGCTGTTGGGACCGGCGGTGGAGATCGCCCGCCCGCCGTTGGGCGTGCGCCGTCTCGACGAGCTCGCTGAGGGGCTCTCCGGGGGGCTCGACGGGGCCGGCGGGCCAGAGCATACGGCCACCGAGGACGAGCTGGCGCTGGTGCAATTCTCCTCCGGCACCACCGTCGCCCCCAAGCCCGTGGCCCTCTCCCACCGCGCCGTGGTGGCCCAAACGCGGATCCTCAACGCCCACTGGCCGCCGGACGCGGCGGGCCTGCCCACCGGCGTCAGCTGGCTGCCCCTCTACCACGACATGGGGCTCATCGGCTGCGTCTTCTCCGCTCTCGCCCTGGGTACCGAGCTCACCCTGCTGCCGCCGGAGGATTTCGTGGTGCGGCCGGCGCTGTGGCTCAAGGCCTTGTCCCGCACCCGCGCTGCCGTCTCGCCGGCGCCCAACTTCGCCTACGCCCTGGCGGTGGAGCGTATCCGCGACGACGAGCTAGCCGGCGTCGACCTGAGCGCCTGGCGAGTGGCCTTGAACGGTGCCGAAACGGTGGCGCCGGAAGTGCTCCGGGCCTTCTGCCGCCGCTTCGCCCGCTGGGGCTTTCGGCCCGAGGCCCTGACGCCGGTCTACGGCCTGGCGGAAGCCGCTCTGGCGGTGACCTTCTCGTCCCTCGACCAGCCCTTCGAGAGCCGCCGCTTCCAGCGCCGGCCGCTGGTGGAGGAGGGCCGGGCGGTGCCCGCCGAAGGGGCCGCCAGGGAAGCCGGGTCTCGGGAAGTCAGCTCTCCGGAAGCCGGGTCTCGGGAGGGTGCGGGTGAAGAGGACCAGGAGCCCGCCACGGAAATCGTCTCCGTCGGCCGGCCGCTGCCGGGCTTCGAGCTGGAGATCCGCGGCGACGACGGCGCCCCCGTCGGCGAAGGCCGCGCCGGCCGGGTGTGGATCCGCGGCCCGTCGCTGATGGAGGGCTATCTCGATCAGCCCCAGGCCACCGCCGCGGCGCTCCGGGACGGCTGGCTCGATACCGGCGACCGCGGCTTTCTCTCGGAGGGTGAGCTCTACCTCGCCGGCCGCGCCAAGGATCTCGTGCTGCTGCGCGGCCGCAACTATGCGCCGGAGGAGATCGAGCAGGCCCTGGACCCCCTGCCGGCGGTGCGCACCGGCTGCGCGGTGGCCGCCAGCTATCTGCCGGAAGGCGCCGATGGCGAGCAGCTGGTGCTGCTGGTGGAAGGGCGCCGCGGCGCCGGTCGGCAAGAGCTCGCCGACCTCCCCGAGGCCTGTCGCCGAGCGGTCTTGGCGAAGGTCGGGGTGCGCGCCGAGGAAGTAGTCGTGCTCGCCCCCGGCACCCTCCCGCGTACGTCGTCGGGCAAGCTCCGCCGGAGCACGGCGCTGGAACGCTGGCGTCTGGGCACCCTCGAAGCGCCGGATTCGGTCAACCCCCTGACCCTGGGCCTGGCTTTCGGCCGCAGCGCCATCGCCTACGCCCGCGCCGGAGGACGCAAGGGCCATGGCTGAGAACCCCAACGGGAGCCCCATCGTCGTCGTTGGCGCCGGTCCGGCGGGGCTGGCGGTGGCCCTCGGGGCTCGCCAGCGGGGCCTGGAAGTCCTGGTCCTCGACCGTCGCCACCCACCGCTGGACAAACCCTGCGGCGAGGGCCTCATGCCCGATGCCGTCGCCCGCCTCGACGAGCTCGGCGTCCGCCTCGACCCCCGGGCCACCGCCCCCTTCCGCGGCATCCGCTACCTCGACGGCGAGGTGGTGGCGGACGGCCTCTTCCCCCACGGCGGCGGTCTCGGCGTCCGCCGATTGGAGCTCCACCGCGCCCTGGTGGCGCGCTGTCACGAGCTGGCGGTGGAGATCCGCTGGGGCCAGCGGGTGACGGGAGTGCGCAGGCTCGAGAGCCGGCGGGGGGCGCCGCCCCGGGCCGTCGTGGAGACCGCGGAGGAAGAGATCCCCGCCCGCTGGGTGGTGGCGGCGGACGGCCTGCGCTCGCCCCTGCGCCGGCAGGCCGGCCTCCAGGCTCCCGAACTGCGCCGGACGAAAGAGCACCGCCGCTTCGGCCTGCGCCGGCACTACCACCTGGCTCCGTGGAGCGATCGGGTCGAAGTCTATTGGGCCGACGGCTGCGAGGCTTACGTCACGCCGGTGGCTGCTGGCGAGGTGGGCGTGGCGATGTTGTGGGGCGGCGACGGCCGGGGCTTCGACCAACTGCTGGAGCATTTCCCGGCCCTCGCCGAACGCCTCGAAGGCGCCGTTCCGGCGAGCCGCGACCTCGGCTGCGGCCCCCTCCACCAGCGGGTGCGCCGGGTCACCCGCGGCCCCCTGGCCCTGGTCGGCGACGCCTCCGGCTATCTCGACGCCATCACCGGCGAAGGCCTGGCCCTGGCCTTCCACCAGGCCGCCGCCCTGGTCGACGCCCTCGCCGCCGGCAACCTCCGCCCCTACGCCCGCGCCCACCGCCGCATCGGCCGCCTGCCCAACACCCTCACCGCCGTCCTCCTAGCCATCGAACGCCGCCCCCGGCTCCGCCGCCGCGTAATCCGCACCCTAGCCGCCGACCCCGCCCTCTTCTCCCGCCTCCTCGGCATCCACGCCCGAACCCTCAAGCCCACCCAGCTCGGCTTCGATGGGGCCTGGAGACTGGTGCGGGGGTTGGCGGGGGCCTAGGCTTCGCTCCTTAGAGCAGACAACGGAATGCTCGCGACTCTGCCGAGTTGACGGTGCTTGCAACCCAACTGAACATCGAGTTGTTGCAGCTGGCGTTGCCATAGGCCTCGACAGCAGGTCCAGAGTTGCCGCTGCTACTTATGACGACCGCTGCAGTATTGGATCCCCATTCCCAATTGCCGGTCATGTTGCTTATCCCGAATGAAGTGGCGTTGAGACAGCTGAGCCGCCATTCGAAAGTTTCAGGCAGTCGCATCCCCAACAGCAAGCAAGTGGCTTTAGCGGTTTCCCAAGTGGTCGCGGTTCGCTCATCACGTTCTATCACCCAGCCAAGATCTCCCACGTCGCAGTTACCCCCGGTGGGAGGCTCAGAGATGGTGTGGATGTCCGCTTGGATCGCGCCGGCCTTCAGGCAGATTTCAGTATAGGGCTCGGCAGGGGTGAAGTCTTGGATTCGGTTGTTGTAGATACCAGAGTTCGCGGTTTGTGAGCCGCCGGTGGCAGCAGCGGTTGTCTGCAACGTACCGTCCGGAAACCTAACCCCGCCGGACGTCGTCTCGAGGATTCCATCAGCGACAAGGCCCTGTGTGACAGCGGTTGGGCCGTCGAGAGTAATTTCACCACCACCGACGACAGTGACATTTTCCGGGATGTTCTCGAACGAGATAATCTGAATGGTTGCACCCTCCTCCTGGGCCACCACCGGCGGATGACTCAATAGTCCCGATGCGCTAAGGAGAATAAGCCCGAGAAATAAGTAGCGAAGAAACATGACGAGATCCTTTCTGGAAAGGCGCGTACCAAAGCCCTGATAAAAAGAGTGACTGGTTGAAGAAGCACTACCCCAACAGCCCGCAGCCATAAGACCGGAAGCATGGCGCACGATGAGCAATTATAATTCGACTGGTAGTCCTGGGCGAGGAGTATCTTCGAACATTCCTGCCGGGTGGCTATTGTTTGTCGTAGAAAAGGCCTCGTCGACTATGGGCTGGCCAACCTATCCCGTCTTCACGCAACCGCGACTGCGAGGGGCCTACGGATCCTTCCACCGCAGACGGTTTCGGGCCGTCACCGAAGGTCTAGGCATCTGCTGCTTGAGACGATCAACCACTTATGGGATATGAACCGGGTTTTGGATTGCTAACCAGCAGGACAGCTCGCCCAGAGGTGGTACAGCTGTGCCTTGAGAGTCGTCGTGGAGAAGTCCTCTAGGTACAGCGCGCCCGATGAGTACCGGCTCTCCACCAGCCACGTGGAGCGGAACAGCCTCACCATCCGGACCCACATGAAGCGGATGACCCGGTTGACCTGCGCTTTCTCCAAGAAGTGGGAAAATCTGCGGGCTGCCTTCGCCCTTACACTTCGCCTTCTACAACTTCTGCCGGTTCCATCGCTCCCTGCGGATGAACCCGGCGATGAAGGCGGGCGTGGTGGCTAGCCCTTGGAAGATGGCGGACTTGCTGGCGGCTTGATGGCCAATTTCAGAAGTCGAGCTTCACCGTTGACACCCAAGTGCAGCTGAAAAATGGACCGGCAAGGCAGTGGATCAAGTGGGATTGGAATAATGACCCGCTCGGGGGAAACGTGAGTCGCTTCGATAGAGAAAAGCTGCTCGCCATCTGGACTTCTCCAAACGACACCGACTGAGTAGATGGCATCTGTGCATTCGGCGAGAACGTTTTCGGCGCGAAGCTCTTCAAGAACCCCAGCCGTCACTTCGAGCAGATGACTTGGATCGGGATCTATAGCGAGGCCCCTAGTGTCATCCTCGGAGGCAGGCTGAAGCCGCACCTTGTAACCGAGCGGCTCAAGTCTACTGTCGAACTCTGGCTCCCTGAATCTCATGAGGGCCACGGTTTTGAGCCTCAGCTTGTGGTAAGCCCAGAACTGTCCCCAAATCATCAGGATCACTCCGCCTGCAATCGTCACCTCAGATGGAACAACAAGGCCGAATCGTCTCTCGATCCAATTAAGACCTAAAGTAGAGAGGAAGACGACCACGCCGCCAAGAAAGGCGATCACGGCGCCCACAGCCTCTCGGACGTACTCGACCAGAGATTTCCAGATCTGCCGTCCCATACCAACCCCCACAGCCTCCACGCGCCGGCCCCACGCCGTCGCGCTCTGCGGGGAAGTCTAGCGGAACGGGTCAAACGCCTACCTACGGCCTACCAACAGCCCATTAGGACACCACCCGCCTCCACCCACCCTCCCCGCCGCTGCCGCGGACGGGGTAATATTGTTGTTTCAACGGAATTTCCCACGTGGAACTCATGAAGCGCTGGCTCCCCCAACTTCGTAGGCCGAGAGTTCGCCTCGGCCTGCTGCCCCGACTGCTCCTCGCCCTGGCCCTGGTGGGCTTGGTGCCGCTGGTGATGGTGACGGCGGATCGGCAGCGGGTGGAGGAGTCGTTGCGGGAGCAGGTGCTGCGTACCCATGCGCTGGCGGCGCGCAATACGGCGGATCGGGTGGCGGGGTATTTGGATCTGCATCGGGCGGTGGCGGATGCTTTGGCCAACAATCCGCAGGTTTATGGGGATCCGTCCTCTCCCGCCACCGGCGAGCTGCTGGCGGGGCTGCTCCAGGGGCAGGAGACGGTCTATGCCCTGGCGCTGACCAATATCGAGGGGGAAGAGTTCCTCCGCGCCCAGCGGCGGGAGGGGGCGGCGGCGGCGGAGGTGGCGCTGCGGGCGCCGACCAGCCGCGAGGTGACCCATCTGACGGCGGACGGAGGAGAGTGGTTGCGGCTGGACATCCCCTTCGCCGACGCCAGCGGCATGGTGCGGTTGCTGGCGACGGCGCGGCCGCTGGCGGAGCTGCTCCGCCCGAAGGAGATCGGCCGCGAGGCGGAGCTGGTGGTGGCGGACGAGGGCGGCCGGGTGGTGGCCGGATCCTTGGCCAGTCTCGACGAGCTGCCGCCGTCGCTGGTGGCCAAGGCGGTGAGCGGGCGCATCTCCGGCGCTGCCGGTGAGGACGAAGCGGTGGTGGGGGCCTTCTCGCCGGTGCCGGCGGTGCCCTGGGTGGTCATCTCCACCCAACCCCGGGAGGTGGCGGAAGCGGTGGCGGCGCGGCTGCGGCTGCGCACCCGCATGGCCGTCGCCGGCGCCATCTTCGCGGTGCTGGTGCTCTCCCTGGCGGCCTGGGCCTCGGTGGTGCGGCCCATCCGCGACCTGGTTCGCGCCCAGCGGGCGTTGGTGGGGCTGACGACGACCCCCGGCGGCACGGAGATCGAGCAGTTGCAGGAGTCTTTCTCCGTTCTCGAGCGCCGGGTCAAGGCGCGGGAGGCGCTGGACGAGGTCTTTCTCGGCCGCTACCAGGTGCTGGAGGTACTGGGGGAGGGAGGCATGGGTACCGTCTTCCACGGTTGGGACCCGACGCTGCAGCGGCCGGTGGCCCTCAAAACTCTGCGGCTGACCCAGGAGATGGAGGAAGAAACCCGCCGCAAGCGGGTCTCGGAGTTGCTCCACGAGGCGGTGGCGGCGGCGCGCATCAATCACCCCAACGTGGTGGCGGTCTACGACGTGGTGGAGAAAGACGAGCTGGCCTTCATCGCCATGGAGATGGTGGAGGGTCGGTCCTTGGAGGATTTCCTGGGGTTTCACCGGCGGCTGAGCCCCGGCCAGGTGGTTTCCGTCGGGCGACAGATTGCCCTCGCCCTGGGCGCCGCCCACGAGCGCGGAATCGTGCACCACGACGTCAAGCCCGGGAACGTGTTGCTGGGGCCCGACGGCGAGATCAAGGTTGTGGATTTCGGCATTTCCCGCTTCCTCTCGTCGCTGGCGGAGGAGAAAGACAAGGTCTTCGGCACCCCCGGCTATCTGCCACCGGAGGCGCTGCGGGGGAAGGGCTACACCGAGGCCGGCGACCTCTTCGGTCTCGGTGCCATCCTCTACAACTGCCTCACCGGGCTGCGGGCCTTCCCCGGCACCAGTGTTCGGGACGTGGTCACCCGCACCCTCTACGATGAGCCCCCGCCCCCGTCGGAGTCCGCTCCCGGCGTGCCGCCGGAGCTGGAGGCGGTGATCCTGAAGCTGCTGGCCAAAGATCCCGAGCAGCGCTTCTCCAGCGCCGGCCGGGTGGCGAGGGCTCTGGCGGTGCTGGAGGAAGAGGTCCTGAGCTTGGAGTCAGAGGGTTTGCAGTCAGGGGATGACGAAGGGTTTTCCCGGGGAGAAAGCCGGAAAGAAAGCCAGAAGAAAGAAAGGAACTCTCGCGATGCAGCAGACATGGGCCGTTCTCGCCTTCTCTCTACTGTGCCTTTCCGTGCCGCGCCCGGCCGTGGCCGCTGACGCCCCGAAGGCTGTAGAACAAGATCCCCCCCAGACGGTGGAAGAGCCCAACGAAGGGTCCGCCGAGGAGCCGGTTGAAGGAACCGTCGAGGAGCTGGTCGTACCGCCGGGGGTCTGGGTGGAGCTGGCGAGGCCTGCGAACGCCGTCGCCGTGGAGGCGGCCCTGGGAGGCGGGCTGTTGCGGCCGGTGGGTGGGCGGCTGCGGGCTCCCGAAGCCGGGGACCACTGGCTGGCGGTGGCCTCCCGGGACGCCGCCGGAACCCGCTCGCCGGTGCGCTGGCTGCGGCTGCGGGTGGACGGCACGGCGCCGCGCCTGGAGGTGACGGTGGAGCCGCCGCCGGTGGCCGCCGCCGCCGAGGATTCTCGCCGGGAGCCCTGGATCGCCCCCGCCAGCCGTGCCCAGGCGAAGGCGGAGGACGCCCCGGCGGGGGTCGCCGCCCTCGCCCTGGAGGCCGGCGCCAACCACCTGATGATGCGCGCGGAAAGCCTGAGTCTGGAACTACCCACTGCGGGGGAGGTGGAGCTGACGGCGCGGGCGGAAGATGCGGTGGGCAATGCCGCCGATGCCGAGATCCGGCGCTTGCGGGTGGACGCCCGGGCGCCGACGGGAGAGGTCGTTCTCGAAGGGCCGACGGTGACCCGCGGAGACCGCGTCCTGGCGCCGCCCTCACTGGTGGTGACGGCGCGGGTAGAGGACGGCGAGAGCGGGGTGGCGAGCTGGACTCCCCGCATCGGCGGCGAGGAAGTGTCGGCGGAGCGTTGGGCCGGCCCATGGACCGCCGGCCGCTACTCCCTCGACGCGGTGGCGGAGGATCGGGTAGGCAACCGCGGCGCGCTGCCCGGGGTGACGGTGGAGATCGACGATGAGGGGCCGGAGGTCGCCTGGACCTTCGTCGGCGCCGAGCCCCACCCCGCCGGTGTAGCCCCGGCGGGGAAGGAGAGCGCCGGGGAGCGAGTCTATCGATCGCCGGTGCTGGTGCGGCTGACGGCACAGGACCCGGCCCGGGTGGCGTCCCTCCATTGGTCTCCCGACGGCTCGGACTGGCGGCTTCTGGAACTGGCGGAAAGCCCGGAGACCACCACCGCCGCGGTGCAGACCCACGGCCCGGGATGGCTGCGGGCGGCTGACGGCGTCGGCAACCGGAGCCGTCAAGAGGTGACGGTGCGTATCGACGACGAAGCACCGATGCTGCGGGTGACGGGCCCCCGGGGCGAGGTTCCCGCCGGCGAGCTGGTGGATCTGAGGCAAGGCGAGACGATCTCCATCACCGCCGAGGACCCGGGCTCCGGCATCGCCGCCGGTGAAGCCACGCTGGTGGGCTGGCTCGACGGCCGGCCCTTGCCCCAGGAGCTGAGCTTTCCCACCCGCGGCCGCTATCGCCTGCTGGCCTGGGCGGAGGATCGGCTGGGCCATCGGGCGGAAGCGCTCTGGCAGATTCATGTGGACCGATCGGAAGAGCCCGCGAACCGGCGGGAAGAAGAGGTGCAGCCATGAGCCGCCGAAAGCATTCCATCGCCGGGCTCCTGGCCCTGGCCGCCGCCCTCCTCGCTCTGCCGTCCCTGCCGGTCCAGGCTCAGGACCCGGCCCGCCTAGCGCCCCTGCCCCATCCCGGGGACGAGGTCTCCTGGTACGTGGTGAAGGAGGGGGACACGCTGGAGGAGATCACCGGCCGCACCCTCGGCGTGGCCTATCTGTGGCCGGAGAATCACCGCCTCAATCCCACCATCCGGGATCCCGACCGCCTGCGCATCGGCCAGCGCATCCGCATCATCACCTCCCGCGCGCCGGCGGCCCGGGAGGCGGAGGTGACCCTGGTCTCGCGGGTGGTCAAGACCCAACGCTTTCCCAGCCGCCAGGAGGAGGACGCCTACGTCGGCGCCCGCCTCCAAGAGAGGGATGGCGTGCGCACCGCGGAGAGCTCGTCGGCAGAGCTGACTTTCGAGGAGGAGCGCAAGCTCTTCATCGGCGAACGCTCGCTGGTCTTCCTGGAGCGGGTGGATTCCACCCTCACCGGGGTGCAGCGGGAGTCCATCGAAATCCGCCAGGGCATGGCGGAGGTCACCGAGCGTGCCAAGGGAAAGCGCCGCAGCGAGATCGAGATCATCGTCGGCGAGGCCCGGGCGCGGCCCCAGCCCGGCGCCGGCGAAGCCGCCCAAACCCGCGCCAGCCGCCCCGCCGACGGCGGTGCCCGGGTGATGGTCTACGGCGGCAGCAGCGAGGTGGAGGCCGCCGGCGAGACCGTCGAAGTGCCTCAGGGCATGGGCACGGCGGTGCCCGAGGACGGCCCGCCGGCACCGCCGGAAAAGCTCCTCCCCGCCCCGGCGCCGGTTGCGCCGGCGGCGCGGCAGGCCTTCGACTACTCGAACCCCCGCTTCCGCTGGCAACCGGTGACCGCCGCCGTCTCCTACGTGGCGGAGGTGTGCGCGGACCGCGAATGCTCTGCCCTGGTGCGCCGGCAGGACGCCCTCACCGACACCCTCTGGGAGCCCGAGCCTCTACCCCCAGGAGCCCTCTTCTGGCGGGTGACGGCGGTGGCGGAGTCCGGCCTCGACGGCTACCCCAGCGAGCCCCGCCCCTTCGAGATCGCCTCGCCCCGGCCGGACCTGCTGGCCCCGGCGGTGGCGGCGGCGTTGGTGGGGCCGGGGACGACGGACTCTGAGGCAGAGAAGACGGTGGCGATGTTGGGCGCCCAGGGACGCCTGGAGCTCCACGCCGCCGACGACATCTCCGGCGTCGCCACGGTCCAATACCGATGGGGCGGTGGCGAGTGGCGCACCTACGCCGGGGAGCTCCTCGAGCCCCCAGCGGGCTCCGGCCCTCACCAGCTGGAGGCCCGGGCACAGGACCACCGCGGCCGCTTCTCCGAGCCCTGGATTCTGGAAGTCCACCGCTCCGCCACCGCCCCCGAAGCTCCGGAGGTGCGCTGGCGGCCTTGATCCGCTCTTCGCCAGCGAACCGCCCCAAACGCAACAAGGCCCGGCGTCCCTCGAAGGGAGCCGGGCCTTGGAGTATCTGGAAGAGCCTCGGATCAGAGGTCGGCGTTCTTGATGCTGGCGGTGAGCTCCTGGATCACCGGGCGCATCACCTTGTCGAACATCCGGCGGTCGTTGTCGACGCCGCCGCCGAAGCCGCCGACGGAGACCTTGACCTTGGAGTCCTCGCCGCGGGCCTCGTCGGCCCACAGGATCTCGCCGGTGGTGGTGTCGATGATGCGGGCGTTCATCGCCGCGGTGAAGGAGCGCTTGCCGGCGCGGAAGCCGGGCAGGCGGCCGACGCTGCGGCCGTGGGCGCCGGAGTCGGTGGCGCCGTACTCGGTGACGGCACCGGTGAGGAAGTACTCGACGCCCAGCAGCTTGCCAGCCTGAATGGCGGTGGAGGGGTCGACATCACCGGAGAGGGAGAGGTTCTTCTCGCGCATCAGGGCGTTGAGCTGCTCGCGGTCGATGACCCGGAACTTGCCGCTCTTCACCAGCTCGGTGACGAAAACGTCCTGAGCGGCTTCGGCGCCGCCGTGGCCCCACCATTGGTTGTCGGCCTT
Source organism: Acidobacteriota bacterium (assembly GCA_034211275.1). NCBI lineage: Bacteria > Pseudomonadati > Acidobacteriota > Acidobacteriota bacterium. Next base: position 154,765 of record JAXHTF010000001.1, on the reverse strand, counting down.
GTTCTTGAATTCGAGCACGGCGATGCGTGGCTTGTCCGACGCGTCGGCGGCCAGGGGCGCGAAGGCGACGGCGAGAAAGGCAGCGCAGAGAACGAGAGAAAGGACACGCTTCATATTGAATTCCTCCAGGGTGTTTCGCAGTGAGATGGCATGTACGCGAAAGATCGAAAACAGGGGTGCCCGCGCGGGGCTCATAGCAAGTAATTCGAGTCCCTAGGATACCAGATCTGTATCGACCTTCGGGAATAGGTCTTCCGCACCACCCTCAGCGCCGCTGATCCCGGGAGCCCACCACCCGAGCCGTCAGCTCGTGCACCGGGGGGAAGGTGACGCGGCCGAAGTCGAAGTGCAGCACCCGATCCGCCAGATGAAAATAGGCGTCGTCGTGACTGATGACGAAGAGGGTCTTGCCTCGCCGCCGCAGCTCCGGCAGCAGCTCGAGGTAGAAGAGCTGCTTGAATTGGGGATCCTGGTCCGCGGCCCACTCGTCGAAGAGATAGATGGGGCGGTCTTCCAGATAGGCGGTCAGGAGCGCCAGCCGCTTGCGCTGGCCCTGAGACAGCTCCAGCGTGCTCAGGGTGCCATTCTCCACCGAGACCTTGTGGGCCAGATCGAGACTCTCCAGATAGGTTTGCACCCGCTGATCCAGGGAGGGCTCGAGAGACGACTCCGGGGATGGCTCGCCGGAGCCTCGGGCGCTGGCCGCCCCCCCCAACCCCAGAAGGTCTTGGAAGAGATAGAAATCCGCAAAAACCGCCGAGAAGAGCTGACGGAGACGGTCTCGGCCATCGTCGGTAACCGGCATGCCGTCGAGCAGCAGCTGGCCATCGGTGGGGGCATAGAGGCCGCTCAACACCTTGGCGAAGGTGGTCTTGCCGCTGCCGTTGCCGCCCACCAGGAAGACGATCTCCCCAGGGGTGAAGCGCGCGTCCACCGGCCCGAGGGTGAAGGGATGGCCGTCCCGGCCGTCGTAGACCGAGGTCACCTGATGCAGCTCCAGGGAGCTCCACCGCTGCGGCATCTCGTCGGCCTCGGCCTCGTCCACCGCTGCGTCGAGGGCCAGGCCGACCTTGGAGATCTTCTGCACCGCCACCCCGGCGCGGGTGAGCACCGGGATGTTCTGCAGCGTGGTGTCGATGGGCACCATGATGTAGAGGATGGCGAGGGTGTATCCGGTGAGCACCTCCAGATTCGCCGTGCCCATCTGCGGCAGGGTGAAGAGGAGCACGCCGATGAGAGCGTAGAAGAGAGTGCTGCCGAAACTGTTGGCGACGGCGAAGACCGTGCCGCCCCGAACCCCCAGGGTGCGCAGCTCCTGGACGGTGGGTTGGAGCTGCTGGCCGAGGAAGGCGTGGCGGCGCAGCAGGTGGAGCTTGAGCTCCTTGAAGCCGTCGGTGAGGCCGCGGAAATGCTCCACCAGCCGGTCCTCGGTATCGCGACGGCGCTGGAAGTATTCAAAGGCGCGGGAGAACGCCAGGCGATAGGCGGTGATGCCGGTGACCGCCACCGCCAGCACCAGCACCAGCAGCTTCCAGGATAGCCACCCGAGGTACACCAAGCAGCCCCCCACCAGGGTCAAGTTCATCAGGATCATGGGGGCGATGGAGGTGGCGATGGCGATGGCGGAGACGTCGCTGGTGAGGGCGGCGAAGATGCGTGCCTTGCCCAGCTCTTCCATGCGCTTGAGGGAGTTGGCCAGCACCCGCCGGCTCAGCCGCAGGCGCAGGCGGCAGATGGCGTCGGCGGTGAGCTGGAGCATCAACACTTCGGCGCCGAAGCGGGTCAGGGGCAGCAGGGCGCAGAGGGCGACGAACTGCCAGAGCAGCGCCGGGGACGGGTCCGCCACCTCCGCCAGGGTGCTGTTGATGGTGGCCACCAGGGCGGCGCTGACGGCGCCGCCGGTGAGCCCGCAGACCATGGCCAAGACCACCTTCAGCCGCGCCGAGCCTTCGCCGTCGAGAACCCGCAGGATGAAGCGCAGGATGCGCAGCAGATCGTGGGTCATGGTCCGGCCTCCGCCCGCCGCCCCCGCCGGGGTTGAAGGCCTCCGGATCGCTGGCGTCCTTGGTACCATGAGCCCGTGGGCGCTGCATCAATTCTCATGTTCTGCCATCTCCCTCTCCTCCAACTCGTCCGCCGGGCGAAGCCATGAGCGCCGAGCCCCGCCTCACCTCGGCGATGGATGCCGGGATCGCCGAGACCCTGGAGACCGTCGCCGGCCTCGCCAGCCCGGTGGTACGCACCTGCCACGTGGGCAACAACACCTCCAACGTCTGGGGCTGGCTTGCCCTCGCCGGCAACGCCTACCTGGGCCAATACGACCACACCCTCTACGGCGTCGACGAGAACTGTATCCCCTGGGTGCTCCTCGGCGACGACGGCGTCGTCGAGGCGTGCTTCGACCACAAGGGGCAGCCGCGGCCGGAGGAGGTGGGGCAGCACGTCAATCAGCATCTGGCCAAGGCCCAGCGGAAATACTTCGCCCACCTCAACTTCGGGATCTTCGGCCAGCACCAGGGGGAGGACTTGATCACCTCCCACTATCGCCTGGCGGAGCGCCTCAGCCGGCAGATGAACGGCCGCGGAGTGCGCATTCGCTCCCAGGAGGTGCTCGACGAGGCGGAGCTTTTCCGTTCCCTGATCCACGACTTCTTCCGCCACCGCAAGCTCGACCTGCTGTTCAACCGCTGGGTTCGCACCACCGGCAAGAAGGGCTATGCCGTGGCGAAGAAGATCCGCAGCATCGAATACGGCGCCGGTGGCCGGGCGACCATCACTGCCGCCTCGTCCGGCACCGTCTTCGAGGGCACCGCCGAGGAGCTGATGGAAGCTTTCCTCGACGGCATGGCCAAAGTCTCCCACCGCATCCGCACCGCCGAGCCCCTGGGCAAAATCAGCTACCCATGGTTCGAGAACTTCTTCAACTTCCTCACCTACGCCGCCCGGGAGCATCGCACCGACCCCGACCAGCGGGTCTTCTGGCATGCCGGTGGCTCGTCGAGCCAGTACTACATCCACCACGAGTGGGTGCAGAGCGGATTTGCCGAGCTCACCGAGCTGCTGGAGGCCTGGGGCTATCTGCCGGTCGGGGCCCGAGTGTCCATCATCCCCACCTTCTGCTGCCAGCTCTTCGCCACCACCGAGGACTCCCTGCCGCTCCTCGAGGCGCTGCTGGCGGCGTGGCAGGAGTGGCTGGAGGAGCGCGGCGAGGTCGCCGAAGCCTTGGTCCAGCGCCTGAATACCGCCACCGACGCCTTCGCCGTCGGCGCCGCCGTGGCGGAGGAGCTGGCCGGGCCCCAGGGGGAGGAGCTGGTGCGCCGCATGGACGCTTTCAACGGCGCCGACCGCAACCGCCTGCCCATCGCCCACGCGGCGGATCTGGGCCACCCCACCTACAATAAATTCGGCGTCGCCCAGCACCATCTGCTGGGGGTCGAGCCGCTCTATCCTTGGGCCTTCCGGGAGCTCACCTGGGGTCAGGCGGAGCTGCTGATCAAGGCTCTCGGTCATCTCACCATCCACCGTTCCGGCTAGCGCCCCTTGGTGCCACCTAGCGCGCTGGCGCCGGTGACGAGAGCGGCGCCAGCAGGTCCGAGAGCCGGCGCTGGGGGTCTTCCGGCAGACTCCGCAGCAGGCCCAGATAATCCTCCACCAGGCGCTCCACCGTCGACGCCTCGAAGAGGTCCGTGCGATAGCGGAAGGCCACCCGCAGGCCGTCGCCGGTCTCGCCGGTGATCACCAGCAGATCCCGGGACACCGCCCCCGGGTCGATCTCCAGGGAGCGCAGCTCCAGCCCCGGCAGCGAAAAGCTGCGGCCGGGGTAGTTCTGGAATACGAAGGCCACCGGGAAGACCTGGTGATAGGCCTCCAGCCAGCCGGGCTTGAGGGCTCCCATGAGGTCCGCGAAGGGCAGGAATTGATGATCGAAGGAGCGCACCGTGGAGTTGCGGGTGCGCTCCAAGAGCTCCTCTACCGTCGGATCGCCGGCCAGGTCGTTGCGCAGCACCAGGACGTTGGTGAACAGACCGATGAGGGGCTCGGTCTCCACCCGCTCGCGATTCGCCACGTCGGTGGTGAGGGCGATGTCCCGCTGGCCGGTGTAGGCCGCCAGCAGCACGTTGAGAGCCGCCAGCTGGACCATGAAGGGGGTCGCGTTGTGGCTGCGGGCGAAGGCCTTGAGAGCCTCGTAGGGCTCTGCCGGCAGCTGGCGGAAGATGTCCTCCGAGGGGAAGCCGCCGCCGCCCTGGCGCGGGTGGTCGCCGGGAAGCTCGAGGATCGGGAAGTCGCCGCCGTCGAGCTCGCCGCGCCAGTGTTCCAGCTGCTCCGCCAGCACGCCACCGGCCACCAGATGCTCCCGCTGCCAGACGGCGTAGTCGCCGTAGCGGATGGGCAGCCGGGGCAGCCGGGGCTCGCGCTGCTCCACCGTCGCCGCATAGAGCTCCGCCAGCTCCTGGGCGAAGAGGCCGCCGGACCAGCCGTCGGTGATCAGGTGGTGTTTGATGACGAAGAGCTCGTGCTCTTCGGCAGAGCGCCGGATCAGGGTGATGCGGAAGAGGATCTCCCGCTCCAGATCGAAGACGTGGCTCGCCTCATGATCCCGCAGCCGCCGCGCCTCCAGCTTCGACACCTCCTCCGGTAGCCGGCTGAGGTCGACCAGGGGCATGCGCAGCCGCAGCCGGGGCAGCACCACCTGCTGTGCCCCGTCGTCGCCCTGGCGGAAGCGCGTCCGCATGGCCTCGTGGCGGTCGAGAATGAGCTGCAGACCGGCGGCCAGCACCGGCAGGTTCAGCCGCCCTACGAAACCCACCGCCAGCGGCAGGTTGAGGGAAGCACTGGCGCCACCGCGGCGGTAGCGGGCCCAATAGCGTTCCTGGTTCAGGGACAGGGGCAGCACCTCCCCCTCGGTGGCCTCGATGGGCGGCAGCCGGGTGGCCGCCGGCGCCTCGCCACTGCCGGCGCGCTCCGCCAGCTGTGCCACCGTCGGGTGTTGGAAGAGGTCGTTGGGGGAGAGCTGGAAGCCCTCCTGGCCGGCGCGGGCGATGGCCTGGATGGCGATCACCGAATCGCCGCCGAGCTCGAAGAAGGAGTCGTCCATCCCCACCCGCTCGATGCCCAAGACCTGCTGGAAGATCTCCGCCAGCTGCTCCTCGGACGGGTTGCGCGGCGCCACATAGGGGGTTGCCAGATCCGGCCGCGGATGCGCCGGTCGGGCCGCCGCCGGGGCCCGGAGCTGCTCCATGCGGGCGAAGATCTCCTGCTCCAGCGCCTCCAGATCGACGGTGGAGACCACCACCCGCGCCGGTGCTGGATGGCTCAACAGCCCTTCCAACACCCGCAGGCCCTCCTCCGGAGCCAGGCCCCGCTGCAGCACCGTCGGCTGTCTCGCCGCCTGCTTCGGTTTCTGCTCGCCCTCTTCGTTGGCTTCATCGGCCGCCATGGGATCCATGCGCACCCGCTTGTAGGTGTAGTCCTCCACCTCCACCAGCACCCGGCCCTCGGGGTCACAGACGGTCACGTCGTAGCTCAGGCTCTCGGGAGCGTCGCCGTCCGCTTCCTCACCAAGAGCTCTGGCCTCATCGAGACCTCTGCGCCGGGCGTGCACCACCACGTGCTCGGGGATGGCGCCGAAGATGCGCAGCCGGCGGTAGCTGAAAGGCGCGTAGGGACCGCGGTCCCGGGCGCGGTAGAGGCTGCCCACGGCGACGTCCATCAGGCCCGGGTGGAAGGAGAAGAGCCGCAGATCGCCGGCGACCTGAGGATCCAGCCGCAGCTCCGCGAGGCTCTCGTCGTCGCCAGCTTCCGGTCCGGAGGTGTAGAAGGAGACCAGGCTGCGCCAGCGCGGGCCGTAGCGCGCCACCTCTTCGTCGTCTCGGGAGCCGTCGTAGCCCAGCCACCAGGTGCGCAGCCGCTCTTCCGGCGGCGTGCTGCGGCAGCGCTGCCGCAAGGCGTCGAGGTCGACGGTGCCGGCGGCAGCCTCCACGCCCCGGACCCGCGCCACCCCGTGCACCGTTTCCGGCCCGTCGTCCGGTCCCACCGGGCCTCCGGTGCTCGCCGGGCGGCTGGCGAGCTGGAAGCGGTACTCGTCGCCGGCGGGCTCCAGCCGAGCCTGGACCTGCCGGGGGCTCTCGCCCAGCACCAGGGGAGCCATGAAGAAGACGTCGTGAATCTCCACCGCCCGGTTTGCTGGGGAGCCGCCCTCCTCCTGAGACTCGAAGAGCGCCCGGGCGATCTCCAGCTGGCCGGTGCCGGGGACCACGGCACGGCCGAGGATCCGGTGCTCGTCCGCCACCCAGGTCTGTCCCGCTTGCAGCTCGCTGTGAGCGGTGAGGGTGCCGTCGGAGCTCTCGATGCGCTGCAGGAAGGGGTGGCGCCGCGGGTCGAGGCGGGTTCCAGCGGCGGCCATGCCCACCTCCCGCCAGGCGTCCCAATCGATGGCCAGGGCGCGGCGGCCCTCGCCGCGGCGGGCCTCGGCGAAGGCGTCCAGGTAGGCGTTGGCGGCGGCGTAGTCCACCTGCCCGACGCCGCCGAGGACGGCGTTGACCGAGGAGAAGAGCACCAAGAAAGTTTCCGGCCGCGAACTGAGGAGCTGGTCGAGAACCCGGGTGCCGGCGACCTTCGGCGCCAGCACCACGGCCATTTCCTCGGCACTGCGCCGGCGGGCGATGCCGCCGCCGGGAACGCCGGCGGCGTGGAAGACGCCGTCCAGGGGACCCAGCTCTTCTTCCGCCCGCGCGAAGACCTGCGCCATTGCGCCGGCGTCGGTGACGTCGGCGGAGCGCACCAGGATGCGGGCACCGGCGGCTTCCAGGCTGCGGATCTCGGCGATGCGCTGGCGGATGTCCGGCGGCGTGTTGTGGTGGGCATCGGCGAGGATCTCGTCCCAGGTCTCGCGGGCCGGAAAGGGGGAGCGGCCGATGAGCACCAGCCGTGCTCGGCGCTCCTCCGCCAGGCGGCGGGCCAGGGTCCAGCCGAGACCGCCGAGGCCGCCGGTGATCAGGTAGGCGCCCTCCTCCCGCAGCCAGCTCCCGTCGTCTCGCGGGCCGTCGTCGGTCGCGAGAGCCCACGGGCTCAGGCGCCGGGCGAAGCGGCGGTCGCCGCGCAGCGCCACCCAGCGCCAGCGCAGCCCGGTCGCCGCATCGGCCGGGGTCTCCGCCGGCTCCTCCGCCAGGAGCTCCCGGGCCAGGGTCTCCACCATCGCCGGCGCAGCCGGCTCCTCCGGGGCTCCGGTGAGGTCGAGGCCGCGGCAGACCAGGCTCGCCTCCTCCTGGGGCAGCACCGCCACCACGCCGGTGAGCAGCGCCTTGGCGGGTTCCACCGGTCCCTCGCCGGCGACGCTGGCGAGACCGCGGGCGACCAGCGTTAGCTCCGCGGGCGCCTGGGCCGTGCCGGCGTCCGCTACCGCCACGGCGAGGGCGGTGAGTTCGTGGACCCGGGCGGCGTCTTCGCTGGTTTGCTCACTGGCTCCTTCGCTGGCTTGGGCCCAGGAGTCCATTCCCCGCAGGTCCACCACCCTCGCGACGGAGAGGTCCTCGAGCCGCTGAGCCCAGGGTTCATCCTCGGCCTCGGCCTCGGCCCCAGAGAGGATGGAGACTTCTTCTCCCCGACGCTCCAGAGCCTCGGCGAGGGCCTTCGCCCAGCCCCCCTGATCGGGAATCAGGCACCACGAGCCGCCCTCATCGCCGCTGTGCTCCTCGGCGGTGGCGGGCCGGGGAGAGCTCGGCGCGAGCTCGTGCCAGGTGGGAACCGACAGCCAATCGTCCTCCGGCCGGCGGTAGAGTCCGCGGCGGCGCCGCGCCGGGGCCTGGGGAGAGCGGCGGCCCTCGACCCAAAAGCGCTGGCGCTCGAAGGGGTAGGTGGGCAGGGGCACGCGGTGGCGCTGTTCGCCGGAGTAGAGCCGTTGCCATGGAATCGCTGCCCCTTGAGCCCACAGCGCCCCCAGCGCCGCCATCACCCGCCGCTCCTCGGGCACCTCGGACGCCTTGCCCAGGGAGGCCACGGCGGTGGCGCCGGCGCGCCGGGCGAGGGACGAGAGGGTCTGCCCCGGCCCCACTTCCAGGAGCAAGGGGTCGCCGTCGAGGAGCTCCTCCAGGCCGTCGGCGAAGCGCACCGTCTGGCGCAGCTGGCGGCACCAATAGTCCGGGTCGGTGGCCTGCTGGGGGGTAATCCAGGTACCGGTGACGTTGGAGACGAAGGGAATCTGGGGGGCCTGGAGCTCGATCTCCCGAAGCCGCTGGGCGAAGGAGCCGAGGATGGGATCCATCATCGCCGAGTGGAAAGCGTGGGAGGTGGCCAGCCGGCGGCAGCCGACGCCCTCCTCTTCCAGGCGGCGGGCCAGGTCTTCCACGGCCGACACCGGGCCGGAGACCACGCAGCGCTCGGCGGCGTTCACCGCCGCCAGGGCCAGGGCGTTCCCCAGCCGCGGCTCGATCTTCGACGCCGCCAGGGGCACCGCCAACATGGCACCGGCGGGGCGGCTTTGCATCAACGCTCCCCGGGCGGCCACCAGGGGCAGCGCCTGCTCCAGGGTCACCACCCCCGCCAGACACGCCGCCACCCACTCCCCGAGGCTGTGACCGAGCATGGCCCGAGGCTCGACGCCCCAGGAGATCCACAGCTGGGCCAGGGCGTAGCTGATGACGAAGAGGGCCGGCTGGGCGAGGGCAGTGGTGCCTAGGCGCTCCGCCGCCGCGTCCTCCTCTCCCGCCGGCGGATCCAGGAGCTTCCGCAGGTCGAGCAAGAGGTGGGGCTCGAGGAGCTCGCTGCACCGATCCACCACCCGCCGGAACTCTCGTTCGGTGCGGTAGAGCTCCATCCCCATGCGCAAGTGCTGGGTGCCCTGGCCGGGGAAGAGGAAGGCCACCGGCCGGTCGTCCCGGGCAGCGGTGGCGGTGAAGCCCTCGCCGGCGGCCAGCTGCCGCGCCATCTCCTCGCGATCCCGGGCCACCACCACCCGCCGGCGGGGGAGGCCTCGGCGGCCCATCTGCAGGGTGAAGGCGACGTCCGCCAGGGGCTGCTCCGGATGGCTCTCCAGATGCTTGGCCAGGCTCTCGGCGAGCTGCTCCAGACCGCCGTCGCCGCGGGCGGAGAAGGCGGCGATCTGCCAGCGCCGGGAGGGGCCGGAGGGCAGCCGCCGGGGCGCCTCCTCGAGCACCACGTGGGCGTTGGTGCCGCCGACACCGAAGGAGCTGATGCCGGCGCGGCGGGGGCCGTCCACCGGCCAGGGCGTGGGCTCGGTGGGCACGAAGAAGGGGCTCTCTTCCAGCTCCAGCCGCGGATTGGGTCGGTGGAAGTGCAGGCTCGGAGGAATCTCGCCGTGCTCCAGGGAGGAGACCGCCTTGAGGAGCCCGGCGACGCCGGCGGCGGCGTCGAGATGGCCGACGTTGGTCTTCACCGAGCCCAGGGCGCAGCGCTCCGGCCGCGGTGCCGAGCCGTAGACCCGCTTGAGGGCGGCCACCTCGATGGGGTCGCCGAGGGTGGTGCCGGTGCCGTGGGCTTCGATCATCCCGACGGTCTCCGGCTCGATCTCCGCCAGCGCCAGCGCCTCCGCCAAAACCTCCGCCTGGCCTGCCTCGCTGGGGGCGGTGTAGCCGGCCTTGAGGGAGCCGTCGTTGTTGATGGCGGTGCCGCGGATCACCGCGTGGATGGTGTCGCCGTCGGCCATGGCCTCGGACAGCCGCTTGAGCACCACCACCCCGACCCCGTCGCCGAAGGCGGTGCCGTTGGCCTCTGCATCGAAGGCCCGGCAATGGCCGTCGGGAGATCGATGGCCGCCCTCCAGGTAGGGGTAGCCGCTGACCAGCGGCACCTTCACCGACACGCCGCCGGCGAGGGCCAGGGTGGATTCCTGGTTGATCAGGCTCTGGCAGGCCAGGTGCAGCGCCACCAGGGAGGTGGAGCAGGCGGTCTGCACCACCACGCTGGGGCCCCGCAGGTCGAGCTTGTAGGAGACCTTCGAGGCCAGGAAGTCTTTGTCGTTGCCGACGATGATCTGCAGGTCGCTCACCCCCTCCAGCACCTCCGGGGACGAGTAGAGGTTGCGCAGATAGGTGTTGGCGGCGACCCCGGCGAAGACGCCGATGCGCTCCTCGGCGCGGGCCGGGTCGTAGCCGGCGTCCTCCAGCGCCGACCAGGCGGCCTCCAGGAAGAGGCGGTGCTGGGGATCCATCAGCTCCGCCTCCGACGGGCTGTAGCCGAAGAGCCCGGCGTCGAAGCGGTCGGCATCCTCCAGGGTCGACTTGGCGCCGACGAAGTTGGGCGCCGCCAACGCCTCCGGCGGCGTGCCCGCCGCCAGCAGCTCCTCGTCGGTGAAGAAGGAGATGGACTCGACGCCGGCGCGCAGATTCTGCCAATAGGTGGCAAGATCCGGCGCTCCCGGGAAACGGCCGAAGCGGCCGATGATGGCGATGTGATGAAAGGCGTCGTCGAACGAGCTCATGCTCCCTCCGAAGGCTCGGGGTTGGGGCGTCGTGGCGGTCCGCCGCTACGGCGGCGCAGCGAGGCGAGTCGGGCCTGGGCGCGGGCGCGGCTCTCGTCGACGGCGGGAGCATCCTGCTCCTCGTTCGCCAGGAAGCCCGCCAGCGACCGCACCGTCGGATGGCGGAACATCTTGACCACCGAGATGGGGCGGCCGAGGGCGGTGCGCAGGCGGCTGTTGGCCTCGACGATGAGCACCGAATTGCCCCCCAGGTCGAAAAAGTTGTCGTCCACGCCGACGGATTCGAGATCGAGGATCTGCTCGAAAACCTCGGCGATGACCCGTTCCGTGTCGTTGCCCGGCGGTGCGTAGGGCTGGTCCGAGGCGGCCTCTGGGACTTCCTGGGCAGCGGTCTCGCCGGCGCGCTCCGCCAGCGCTCGGCGGTCGAGCTTGCCGTTGGGAGTGCGGGGCAGGGAGGAGAGCTCGACGATGCGCGCCGGCACCATGGCCTCCGGCAGCTCCCGGGCAAGGACCTGGCGCAGCGTCGCGGTATCGAAGGCGGTGTCGGCGGAATCCGCGGCGGTGTCGGCAGCAGCGGTGCTGGCAGCAAGAGGGGCCGACGGCTGGATGCCGCCGTCCTCCGGGCGCCGGGCGTAGATCATGTACACCCGCACCGGCGACGGATGGTCGTCTTCCACCACCACGTGATCGTCGATGGCCACCTCGAAGCCGTGGGCCTCCAGGAAGTCGGTGCATTGGTCCCGCAGGTCGTCGCCGTGGACCTCCGCCACCACCTGGCGCACCCGCGGCCAGAGCTCGTCGTCGAGGCCGCGCATGACGTGCATCTCGCTGCGCTCGACGTCGATCTTGAGCAGGTCGATGCGCTCGACGCCGTAGCGTTGCACCACCTCCGTCAGGGTGATCAGCGAGCGGCGCACCCGGCGGCTCTCGAATTGCTGGTCCAGGTACTCGGTGAGCTGCTGCTGGTCGAGCACCGAGCGGGCGCCCTCGGAGGCTTCCTCCCGCAGCCAGGCCTGGATCAGGCTGGCGGTCTCCCGCTTGTCCTCCTCGGGGTCGGCGAAGCGGCTCGACATGCCCGGCATGTGGGGGTAGAAGGTGAACTCCGCCTCCCCCGGCTCGTCGGAGACACCCTGGTCGAAGAGCACCACGTCGAGATCGTAGAGGGCGACGTTGGTGGCCAGGGCGCCGTGGGTGTCGGGCATGGGCTCGAAGGAGTAGACCCGGGCGCCGGGGCTGGCATGGTGCACGAAGAGGGTGAAGAGGCCGACGTTGGCCCCGACGTCGAAGACGCAGGCGCCTTCGTCGAGGGTCACCCCGTGCTGCAGGTAGGTCTCGGTCTCGAAGATCTCCCGGTACATATTGTTCGCCTGGAAGTCGCTCAAGTGGGTGACCACCATGCCGTTGGGCAGCCGCACTTCCAGCCGGCCGGCGAGGAGCGAGCGCCGCCGCTGGGCGTCGACGGCGGGGGTGAGGGCGGCGCGCCGGGTGGGCACCACGTAGGCCATCAGGCGGGTGTCGCCGGTGCTGCCGCGGGTGGCCACCACCGCCGCTTCCCGCACCTCCGGCCGTGCCTCCAGGTGCGCCTCGATCTCCCCGGGCTCGATGCGGTGGCCGCGGATCTTGACCTGCTGGTCGACCCGGCCCTGGAAGAGCAGCACGCCGTCGCCGCGCCGCCGCGCCAGGTCCCCGGTGCGGTACAGGCGAGCGCCGGGCTCGGCGGCGTAGGGATCCGGCAGGAAGCGCTGGGCGGTGAGAGCCGGGCGGCCGTGATAGCCCCGCACCACGCCCACTCCCCCGATCATCACCTCCCCTGGTGTTCCCACCGGCACCAAGCCGCCGGAACGGTCCAGCAGGTGGATCTGGGTGTTGGCCACCGCTTGGCCGATGGGCACTGCTTGGCCGATAGGCACCGTCGCCCCCTCGCCGGCCACCGGGTGGCAGCTGGACCACACCGTCGTCTCGGTGGGGCCGTACATGTTGAGCAGACGGCCCATCAGCACCGTGGCCAGATCCTGGGCCAGTTCCGCCGGCAGCGCCTCGCCCCCCACCAGCAGCGCGTCGAGCTCCGCCAGGGCGGGGCGGGAGTCGGGGTCGAGGGCGAGCATGCGGGCCAGCGACGGGGTGCATTGGAGGTGGGTGACGCGGTGGCGGCGGATCAGCCCGGCGAGGCTTTCGGTGACCGCTTCCGGGGTCCGGGGGCGGAAGGCCGGCAAGGCCACCGTCGGCGGGTTCTCCCCCTGCCAGTCCCGGCGCAGGGCGTCCAGGGGCTCCAGGGCGCCGAGGGCGTCGTCGGTGGCGACGCCGAAGTCGAGGAGGCACGCCACCTCGTCGGCACCGGCGGCGCTCATCGCCTCGAGGATCTCGCGGCCACGGCGCTGGTCGCCGATGAGGGAAGCGCCGTTCAGATAGCGGCCGACGTGGGCCTCCAGCAGGGCCTCGATCTCCCGCTCCTCCTCCTCCGTCGGCGTGCCCTCCGGCACCAGCGAGCCGATGAGATCGGCAGAGCTGCGCAGATAGCGCCGCAGCGCCTGCCGGGCCGGTTCCAGGTCGTCGGCGACGAAGGTGTGGAGCATCACCGCCACGTGCCCCGGATGGCCGGGATGGTGGCGCGCCAGGGCCTCGCGGTAGACGCCGATCTTCTCCTCCAGCGCCGCCAGGTCCTGTCCCAGCATGTGGGTCAGCACGCCGGTGCCCAGCTCGCCGGCGAGGGCGAAGGTCTCCGGGTTGCCGGCGGCGGTGGTCCACACCGGCAGCTCCGGTTGCAGAGGCCGCGGATAGGTTCGCACCGCGAGGGTCTCCCCCAGACCGTTGGGCAGGGCCACGGCCTCGCCGCGCCACAGGGCCCGCACCTGCTCGATGCCCTGGCGCACCAGCTCCTTGCGCTGGGTGAAGTTCTCCGGCGCCAGGACGAAGTCGTTGGCGTGCCAGCCGGAGGCGAAGGCGACGCCTACCCGGCCGCGGGAGGCGTTGTCCAGCAGCGCCCAATCCTCCGCCACCCGCACCGGCGAGGTCAGCGGCAGCACCACGCTGCCGGCGCGGATCTCCAGGCGCTCGGTGACCCCGGCCACCAGGGCGCCGGTGAGGGCGGGGTTGGGGAAGGGGCCGCCGAAGGCGTGGAAGTGACGCTCCGGAGTCCACACGGCGCGGAAGCCGTGGCGGTCGGCGAAGCGCGCACCTTCGAGGAGCAGGCGGTAGGGGTCGTTGTCCTCCGGACTCTCCCTCTTTGCCTCACGTGTTGCCTCACTGGCGAAGTACGCGAGGCTCAGGTCGCGGCCCCGATCTTGCTGGCCCCGGTTTTGCTGGCCTCGGGCCTGCTGGCTGCGGGCCTGCTGACCGTGAGCGGAACCCCGCATCGGCTCGCCGGGGGCTTTGGCGGCGAGGACCTGGGCGCCGGAAAGCTCCTGGGCGCCGGCGAGGACCACCCGGTGGCCTCGGGAAAGGGTCCACAGGAGCTCCAGCACCGAGATGTCGAAGGAGACGCTGGTCACCGCCAGCCAGGTCTTGGGCTCGTCGCCGAGAACCTCGTCCATGGCCGCCAGGAAGCCGGCGAGGGTGCGGTGGGGCACCATGACGCCCTTGGGCCGGCCGGTGGAGCCGGAGGTGTAGATCAAATAGGCCAGAGTCTCCGCGGCGCTGCCTCTCAGCTCGGGCCAGCTCAGCTCGGGCCAGCTCTCTTCGGGCGGGGCCTCTTGGGAAGCAGAATCTTCGGTGGAGGGTTCCTCCTGCAGCGGATCGATCACCACCGGCGCCGCGGCGGAGGACCCGCTCAGTCGCTCCGCCAGCTCGGCGGTGGTGATCAGCGCTCCGGCGCCGGAGTCTTCGAGCATGAAGGCCAAGCGCTCCCGCGGGTACTCGGGGTCCAGGGGCAGATAGGGGGCGCCGGCGTCGAGCACCGCCAGCAGCGCCACCACCAGCTCCGTCGAGCGCGGCAGGCACACCGCCACCGGCTGCTCCGGGCCGACGCCGGCACCGACCCCAGCATCGAACCCAGCCTGGCGCAACCGCCGGGAAAGGCGCGCCACCCGGCGCCCCAGCTGGCCGTAGGAAAGGCTCTCCTCGCCGGCCACCAGCGCCGGCGCTTCGCTCCGGTCCGCACAGGTTCGGCGGAAGCGCCGGCTCACCGACTCCTCGAGGGCGGCGAGAGGTCGGTCCGTGGCGTTCCAGCCGTGGACCAGCTGGTGGCGCTCGGCGGCGGTGAGCACCGGCAGGGTGTCGAGGCGTGGCTCGAAGCCCTTGGCGAGGCCGCCCAACAAGGTCTCGAAGGCTCGCGCCCAGCGCTCGCCGGTGGCGGCGTCGAAGAGGTCGCGGCGGTATTTGAGGGTTCCCCCCAGGCCGCCCTGCTGCTCCGCCAGGGTGACGATGAGGTCGTAGGGCGAGGTGCCCGCGGGCACGTCCACCGAGCTCAGCACCAGCCCCGGCAGCTCGATGCGCGGCACCGGCGCGTTCTGGAACAGCAGCAGCACCTGGAAGAGGGGGTGGCGGCCCAGATCCCGCTGTGGGTCCAGCGCCTCCACCAGGCGCTCGAAGGGTAGCTCCTGGTGCTCGAAGGCGCCCACCACGGATTGGCTCACCGCCGCCAGGAGCTCCTCGAAGGAGCGGCCGCCGGGAGTGTCCTGGGCGAGCACCAGCAGGTTGACGAAGCAGCCGATGAGGGGCTCCAGCTCCGCCCGCGGACGGTTGGCGACGGCGGTGCCGATGGCCACCTCGTCCTGCTGGCTGAGGCGGTGGAGCAGGGTCTGGAGCGCCGCCGCCACCACCATGAAGAGGGTGGCGCCGTGCTCCCGGCCGTGCTGCACCAGGCCTTGAACCACTTCCGGTGCCACGGTGAGGGAGGCCTCGCCGCCCTCGGCGGAGGGTTCCAGGGGCCGCGGATGGTCGGTGGGCAGCTCGAGAATCAGCTCCCGGTGCCCGAGCTCGCCGCGCCAATAGTCGAGCAGCTTCTCCAGGCCGCTGGGCTCTCCTTCCCGGGCCTTGTCCTCCGAAGCTTCCAACCGGCGCCGCTGCCAGGCGGCGTAGTCGGAGAATTGCACCGGCAGAGCGCCGAGGGGGGACGGTGCCCCCAGGCGCTCGGCCTCGTAGAGCGCCGCCAGGTCGCCCACCAGCACTCCCAGGGACCAGCCATCGGCGACGATGTGGTGCAGGGTGACCAGCAGCAGCGACTCATCGGCGCCGAGGCGGAGCAGGGTGGCGCGCAGCAGCGGCGGGCTCTCCAGGTCGAAGAGCTCCAGGGCCTCGCGCCGGGCGAGTTCGGCGATCAGTCCATCGCGGTCCGCCGGGAGAGGCGAATCGGAGCTGGAGGCTTCGGTGAGATCCAGCCGCCGCAGCCGCGGATTGGGGTTGGGCAGCACCATCGCCCGGGGACGGCCCTCGCGGGTGCCGTAGGCGGTGCGCAGCACGGCGTGGCGCCGGAGGAGCGCCGCCAAGGCCCGCTCCAGCGCCGCCTCGTCCAGCTCACCGCGCAGGCTGACGGCGGCGGGGATGTGGTAGGCGGGGCTGTCGGGCTCGATCTGGTGGATCAGCCACAGCCGCTCCTGGGCGAAGGAGAGCTGCACTTCCCCCGCGGCGGCGGGGATGAGGCCCTCGGTGTCTCCCTCGGAGGGATAGCCGAGCTCGGCCGCCAGGTCCCGGGTCACCGGCGCCAGGCTCTTCAGGGGGTAGCGGTCGGTGCCGCTGGCCGCCGCCCGCGCATCGATGCCGTCGTGCTGGTGGAATTTGGGGTCGCCGTGCATCCGGGATTGGGCGTAGAGGCCGTCGGTCATGCGCTCGCCCTGGTAGGGCTCGAGCATCGCCTCCTCCGGCGTGAGGCCCAGCCAGCGACACAGGTCCCGCATCACCCCCGCGGGATCCGCCAGCAGGTCCTCGAAGCGCAGGGTGCGGTGGCGCTCCGGAGGCAGCTGGGCGAAGAAGCGGCGGATATTCTGCTGCCCCACGGTCCACAGCAGCTCCGCCTGCTGGCGCGGCGTGTAGGGGTTGTCGAAGCGCAGGAATTGCTCCAGCCGCACGTCGACGTAGGAGCGCACGGTGGCGCAGGGGTGGCGCACCAGCTGAATGTAGTAGGCGCCGTCGAAGAGCTCCTCCGCCCGCGCCAGGGCGGTGGGGTCGAGGGCGTAGGTAGAGGTCTTGTCCACCACCGTGCGGCCGCTGCGCTCCTGCAGGTAGGCATAGGCGTCGGCCACCGGGCGGTCTGCGTCCTCCAGCTCGCCGAGGCGGCGAATGGCCTCCTCGGCGTCACAGTCTTCGAGCTCCATCACCGCCCGCAGCAGGCCTTCCCGGGCGAAGCGGTGGGCCCCCGACAGGTCGTTCCGGCGCTTCCCCAGGGTGCGGTAGCCGAGCAATTCGAGCTCCGGCGGCGAGAACAGCCGGGAGTGGCCGGCGAGCATCACCCGCAGCAGGGTAGAGCCGGAGCGCGGCGGCGAGAGGATGAAGATCGCCGGCGGCAGCTTCGCTTTGGGCTCGGCTTCACTGGTTTCTTGGGTCTTTCGGGCCTCGTGAGCTTCGGCCACCATCCGCCGCAGGTCGAGGAAGTCGAAGGGGCCGACGCCCTCTTCCTGGCCGGGGGCGGCGGGCAGCGGCGCCGCCGACTCCCCCAGCCGCAGGCGCAGCTTGCGGGTGCCCTCGGGGTAGTGGGTTTCCAGGAAGGCCACCAGGTCCCGCAGGGTCTGGGCCTGGAAGAGAGCGGTGACGTGGAGGATCTCCCCCAGCTCCTGCTGCAGCGCGTTGACCACGATGGCCGCCTGGATGGAGTTGCCGCCGAGGTCGAAGAAGCGCTCGTTGCGGCCCACCCGAGAGACTCCCAGGACGCGGCACCAATGGGCCTCCAGGTGGCGTTCCAGGGGGGTGGTGGGGGGCTCGAAGCCCTGGGCCTTGACCTGGCTGGCGTCCGGGGACGGCAGGGCGTTGCGGTCCACCTTGCCGCTGCCGGTGCGCGGGAAGGCGTCGAGTTTCATCACCACCGATGGCAGCATGTACTCCGGAAGATCCTCCGCCAGCTGTCGGCGTAGCGCCGCGACATCGAGGGCGGGACCGGCCTCGGCGTCGGCTGGCTGGTCCTGGTCGGTCGCCGGGGCAGTGGCGGCGGGTACCACGTAGGCCACAAGCCGGTCCCCCAGCTCGCCTCGGCGATCCGCCATCACCACCGCCGCCTCGATCTCCGGGCGGCGCTCCAGGGCCGCCTCGATCTCCCCCAGCTCGATGCGGAAGCCGTGGACCTTGACCTGGTGGTCGATGCGACCGTGGAAGGTGAGCTCGCCGGAGGGCCGTGGCCGCACCAGGTCGCCGGTGCGGTAGAGGCGCGCTCCCGACTCGCCGCTGAAGGGATCGGGGACGAAACGCTGGGCGGTGAGGGCGGGGCGGCGGAAATAGCCGCGGCTCATCCCCGCTCCGCCGATGAGCAGCTCGCCGGGCACCGACAGCGGCGCCAGGCGACCGTGGGGATCGGCGACGAAGAAGCGGGTGCCGGGGAGGGGGCGGCCCAGGGGCACCGACGTGCCCGCTTCGATCTTCTCCACCGACGACCAGATGGTGGTCTCCGTCGGGCCGTAGAGATTCCACACCTCGCCGCCGCGCTCCAGCAGCTGGTCCGCCAGGCTGCGGCTCAGAGCCTCGCCGCCGCAGAGGATGCGCAGCTCCGGGCCGCCGCGCCAGCCGGCGTCCACCAGCAGCCGCCAGGTCACCGGCGTCGCCTGCATGACGGTGATACCGGAACGCTCCAGGCGCTGGCGCAGCCGCACCGGGTCGGCGGCCTCTCCCGCCTGGGCGAGCACCAGCCGGGCGCCGCACACCAGCGGCAGATAGAGCTCCAGGCCGGCGATGTCAAAGGAGAGAGTGGTCACCGCCAGCAGGCTGTCTTCGGAGCTCAGCCCCGGGCGCCGGCTCATGGCGTGGAGGAAGTGCAGCAGCGGCCGGTGAGCCACCGCCACTCCTTTGGGGCGGCCGGTGGAGCCGGAGGTGTAGATGACGTAGGCGGTGAGGTCCGGGTCCACCGGCGGCAGCGTTGGAGAGCTCCCGTTCTCAGGGGCGCCGGAGAGCGATTCTTCGAGCAGCTCCTCGAGGCTCAGGGCCGGGGTGGCGTCCCCGGAAAGCAGCGATCGGTGTTGCTCCTCCACCAGCGCCAGCAGCGGGCGGGAGTCCTCGATCATGAAGGCGATGCGCTCCCGCGGGTATTCAGGGTCCACGGGAACGTAGGCGGCTCCCGTGCGCAGCACCGCCAGCAGCGTCGCCACCAGGTCCGCCCGGCGGTCCAGCAGCAGCGCCACCCGGGTGCCCGGGCCGACGCCGTGGCGGTGCAGGGCGTGGGCGAGCTCTTCGACCCGCTCCGCCAGCCGGCGATAGCTCCAAACCGCGTCCGCCGCCTCCAGCGCCGTCGCCTCGGGGGTGCGCCGGGCCTGAGCCTCGAACCAGCCCGGCAGACCGCCGGCGGTGTCCAGCTGCGCCGCCGGCGGCTGGCCTTCCAAGAGCAGCTGGTGGCGCTCGGCGGAGGGCATCAGGGGCAGCTCCGAGAGGCGCTGGTCGGGGTCTTCCACCACCGCCTCCAACAAGGTCTCCAGATACCCCAGCATGCGCTCGATGGTGGCGGCGTCGAAAAGATCGGTGCTGTACTCGAAAAAGCCCGCCAAGCGCTCCGCATTGCCGAAGAAATAGAGCGAGAGGTCGTATTTCGACGTGCCGGTGCCCATCTGCCAGGGATCGATCTCCAGATCCGGCAGCTGGTGCGGCGCGTGGGGGAAGTTGAGCAGGTTGAACATCACCTGGAAGACCGGCGTGGTGGACAGATCCCGCTCCGGCTTGAGGGCTTCCACCAGCCGCTCGAAGGGCAGATCCTGGTTCTCGTAGCCGGCGAGGGTGACCTCCTCCACCCGGTGTAGGAACTCGCGGTAGGTGGGGTCCCCGGACAGGTCGGTGCGCATCACCAACATGTTGACGAAGAAGCCGATGAGGTCCTCCAGCTCCCGGCGCTGGCGGTTGGCGATGGGGGAGCCGAGGACCAGGTCGGTACGCCCCGTCAGCCGCATCACCAGGGTGCGGAAGGCCGCCGCCAGGGTCATGTAGAGGGAGCAATTCTCCGCCTCGCTGAGCTGGTGCAGGCGGCGGCTGAGGCGGGCGTCGAGGGTGAAGTAGCGGTGGGCGCCGGCCAGGCTCTGCACCGCCGGCCGGGGATGATCCGCCGGCAGCTCCAGAAGCGGCGGGGCACCGGCGAGGTGGCGGACCCAATAGTCCAGTTCGGCGTCCAGCAGCGCCTCGTCGAGCCAGCCCCGCTGCCAGACGGCGAAGTCGGCGTATTGGATCGGCAGCTCCGGCAGCGGTGACGGCTGCCCTTCCACCATCGCCTGATAGAGCTGTGCCACCTCCCGCGCCAGCACCATTTGGGACCAGCCGTCGGAGACGATGTGATGGATGGAGAGGAAGAGCACGTGCTCCCGCTCCCCCAGCACCACCAGCAGGCAGCGCAGCAGCGGGCCGGTTTCGAGGTCGAAGGGCCGGCGCATGGCCGCCGCTCCCACTTGCTCTGCCGTGTGCTGTGCCGCATCCGCGTCGAGGCCGCCGAGATCGAGACGCGGCAGGGCCAGGGAAAAGGGTTCCCGCACCTGCTGCACCGCCTCGTCGTCGACGGTGGTGAAGACGGTGCGCAGGGCCTCGTGGCGGCGCACGATCTCGTCCAGGGCGCGGCCCAGGGCGGCGGGGTCCAGGGCGCCGCGGAAGCGGATCGCCCGGGGCATGTTGTAGTACGGATTGCCCGGCGCCAAGCGGTCCAGGAACCACAGCCGCTGCTGGGCGAAGGACAGGGGCTCGGAGGGCGCCGGCTCCCGGCGGGGGATGCGCTGTTTTTGAGCCTCGCGGCGGCGCTTCTGGAGCAGCATCAGCTCGAAGAGCTTGCGCTGTTTGGGAGAGAGCTTGTCGAGGCGTTGGGAGACGTCTTGCATGATTCCTCTTCAATGACCGCGCCGGCGGGGTGGACCGCAACGGCTTCCACCGTGCCGGCGGCTGATGCGTAACCTCAGGTTCAGGATTCCTCCGCCTTGCCCGCCAACATCTGGCTCAGGGCTTCGTCCAGGTTCTCCTCGCTCATCTCCTCGATCCGCCGGAGGAGCTCCTCGTCGCTGGCGTCGAGACTCTCCGTCTGCGCTTCCCGCACCGCCGTGGAGAGACCGGCGACGGTGGGCTCGGCGAAGAGTCGGCGCAGGGGCAGCTCGGTGCCGAAGGATTCGAAGATGCGTGAGGTGACCTGGGTGGCGAGCAGGGAGTGTCCTCCCAGCTCGAAGAAGTTGTCGTGGACCCCCACCTCCGGCAGCCGTAGGACCTCGCGCCAGATTTCCGCCACCGCTTCCTCCACCGGATCCCGCGGCGCCACGAAGGGCGCGCGGCGGGAGCGGGCGCGCTCCGGCTCGGGCAGGGCCTTGCGGTCCACCTTGCCGCTGCTGGTGGTGGGCAGGGCGTCGAGGGAGACGAAGGTGCTGGGCACCATGTAGGCCGGCAGATGCTGCGCCAGAAAGGCCCGCAGCTCGGAGACTTCCAGCTCGGTGTGATCCGATTCGGGGCCGGCCGGTTCGGAATCTACCCCCTCGCCTCCGGTGACCAGATAGGCCACCAGCTGGGCGTCGCCGTCCTGAGCCGGCGGTGCCGTCACCACCGCCTGGCGGATCCCGGGGTGGCGCAGCAACGCCGCCTCCACCTCGCCCACTTCGATGCGGTAGCCGCGCACCTTGACCTGATGGTCGGCGCGGCCGAGGAAGATCAACCGCCCCCGGCCATCTCGGCGTACCAGGTCGCCGGTGCGGTAGAGGCGTCCGCCGGCTTTCCCGGCGCGGGGGTCGGGCACGAAGGCGGCGGCGGTGCGCGCCGGCAGACCGCGATAGCCGCGGGCCAGGCCGGGGCCGGCGAGGTAGAGCTCGCCGGTGACTCCCAGAGGTACCGGCTGATGATGGCGGTCGAGAACCTCCAGCCGCGCTCCCGGCAGGGGCTGTCCCAAATGAATGGGCCACTCTTCGCCCCGGGAGCCTTCCGAGTCCTCCGCCGGCGGCTCGGAAAGAGCGGGGATGCGCGCGGTGGCGATCCACACTGTCGCCTCGGTGGGGCCGTAGAGGTTCCACACCTCCGGCGCCACCGCGGCGAGGCGGCGGGCCAGGGGCCGGGGCAGCGCCTCGCCGCCGCACAGCACTCGCAGGCCAGTGGGCAAGCCAGCGGGGTTGCCCCAGCCGGATTCCAGCAGCTGATGCCAGCCGGCGGGGGTGGCCTGCATCACCGTCGCCCCCACGTCCTGCAGCCGCCGTCCCAGGGCGTAGGGGTCGGCGGCGGTCTCGGCGTCCACCAGTGCCAGCCGGGCGCCGCGGGTCAGCGGCAGGAAGAGCTCCAGCAGCGAGATATCGAAGGTCAGGGTGGTGATGGCCGCCAGGGTGTCGCCGGCGTCGAGGCCCGGGCGCTCGGCCATGGCGTCGAGGAAGGCCAGGAGCGAGCGGTGGCGGACCTCCACTCCCTTGGGTCGACCGGTGGAGCCGGAGGTGTAGAGCACGTAGGCGAGGCTGTCGCCGCGGGCGGGAGTTTCCTCCTCCGAAAGGGCTGCTTCCGAGGAATCCGCAGTCGACACGTCCTCCAGCACCAGGCGCTGGGTCGAGGGTCGGCTCGGCGTCTGCCCCTCGGGGCCCTGGGCGTCGAGGGCTTCGGCGCTCGCCCGGTCGGCGAGCAGCAGCCGCGCTCCGGAGTCTTCCAACACCTGGGCGCGCCGGCGCACCGGGTGACGGGGATCCAGGGGCACGAAGGCTCCCCCGGCGGCGGCCACCGCCCACAGCGCCGCCACCAGACGGCTGCGGCGCTCCAGCGCCACCGCCACCGGCGATTCCGGTCCGATCCCTGCAGCCCGCAGGCGGGCGGCGAGGCGCAGACTGCGGTCCCGCAGCTCGCCGTAGGTGGTCTCGCCGTCGGCGTCAACGATGGCCACCGAATCGGGATGCTCGTCGGCCACCGCCCGGAGGCGCGTCGCCAGCGTCTCGTCGCCGGTAGCCTTGGGCTCGGTCGGCGCGGGCCCGGGGGCGAGCTCGTGGCTCAGCTGGTGCTCCTGGGCCGGCGTCAGCAGGGGCAGGCGGGAGATAGGCGTCGCTGGATTCTCCACCGCGGCGGCTAGCAGGCGGTGCAGGGCGCCGGCCCAGCGCTCGACGGTGGTGGCGTCGAAGAGATCCCGCCGATAGGAGAGCTCCCCCGCCACCGCTTCTCCCCGCTGACTCAGGGAAAGGGTCAGGTCGAAGGGTGCGGCGTCGGTGCTGAGATCCCAGGGCAGAAGCGCTAGGTCCGGCAGGTGCAGCGGCTCCAGGGGCGTGTTCTGGAGGATGAATAAGACCTGGAAGAGGGGGCTGCGGGAGAGGTCGCGGTCCGGCTGGAGCTCCTGCACCAGCAGCTCGAAGGGCAGCTCCTGATGCCCCTGGGCTTCCAGGGACGTCTCCCGCACACGCTCCAGCAGCGCGCCGAAGCCCAGATCGCCAAGACTCCGCTCGAAGCCGGCGTCGACCCGCAGCACCAGGGTGTTGACGAAGAAGCCGATGAGCCCCTCGGTCTCGACCCGGGTGCGGCCCGCCACCGGTGAGCCCACCACCAGATCCGTCTGCCCCGTCAATCGATGGAGCAGTGCCTCGAAGCCCGCCAGCAAGACCATGAAGAGGGTGGCGCCGGAGCGACGGGCGAGGCGTTGGAGCTCGGCGGAGAGCTGCGCCGGGAGCTCGAGGCGCACCTCACCACCGTCGGGGCTGAGCACCGCCGGCCGCGGCCGGTCCGTGGGCAACTCCAGGTTCGGGGTGCGGTCGCCGAGGCGTCGGCGCCAGTAGCCGAGCTGGTCTTCGAGAACCTCGCCGGCCAGCCACCGCCGCTGCCAGGCGGCGAAGTCCGCGTATTGAATCGGCAATTCCGGCAGCTCCGGTAGCCCTGGCAATCCGGAAAGCTCGGCGTCGTCGGCGTCGGTGTCCCGGCACCGCCCCTGGTAGAGGGCGCCGACCTCCCGCACCATCACCCCCAGGGACCAGCCGTCGGCGGCGATGTGGTGCACGGTGACCACCAGGCGGTGATCCTGCGGGGCCAACCCGGGATCACAGCGCAAGAGCAGGACTCGCAGCAGGGGCCCCCGCGACAGGTCGAAGGGCCGCCGCGCCTCCACCTCCGCTAGTCGTCGGGCTTCGCGCTCCCGGGGGCCTGCCGGCAGCCCGCCGAGGTCGACGGTGGGGAGGGCGATGGACGCTTCGTCCTCGACCACCTGGCGGGCCTCGCCGCGGTCGCTCTCGAAGCGCGTGCGCAGCACCTCGTGGCGCCGGAGCAGCTGGGAAAAGGCGCCGGCGAGGGCCTCGGGCTGGAGCGAGCCTTCGAGGCGCAGCCCGAAGGGCAGGTTGTAGACCGGCGTGCCGGGCTCCAGCTGGTCGAGGAACCACAGGCGCTGCTGAGCGAAGGAGAGGGGCAGCGCGCCGTCCCGCTCCACCGGCTCGAGGGGCGGAGCCGTCTCGTCGCCGGCCGCTTCTGCCGGCGCGTCCTCGGGCTTCTCCAGCGCCGCCGCCAGCCCTGCCACCGTCGGCGCCTCGAAGAGTCTGCGCACCGGCAGGTCCCGGCCGAGGACGGCGCGCACCCGCGCCAGCACCTGGGTGGCCAGCAGCGAGTGACCGCCGAGCTCGAAGAAATCGTCGTGGCGGCCGATGGGGGCGACGCCCAGGAGCTGTTCCCAGATCTCCGTCAGCCGCCTCTCGGTCTCGCTGGCGGGGGCTTCGAAGGGCGCGCCGGTGGCGGGCCGTGGAGCGCTGGGACTCGCCGCCGGCGGGGCGGTCTGCTCGGGTCGCGACAGGGCGGCCCGAGGGTCGCGCGGAGCGAGGGTCGCCCGCGTCAGCCCCGGCAGCGCCAGGGCGTGATCGAAGAGCACCAGCCACCGCTCCGGCCCCCCGGTCTCGAATCGGCCTCCGCCAGCCGTCAGGGGCAGGGTCAAAACTCGCCAGGAGGAGCCTCCCCGGGCCTGGTGCTCGCCCCAGGCCATGGCCTGTTCGGCACGCAGGAGCGCCGGCAGGCTGCTGCCGTAGACCTCGGCGAGATCCTGCAGCAAGACCGCCCGGCGGGGCGCGACCTGTTGGACCAGCTCATCCAGCTGCGCCAGCTGCCGACGGCCCCGCTCCAGCCCCCGGGCCGCGGCGTCGACATCCACCGTACCCAGATCGCTTGTCTCCGAGAATTCCTCGGTGGACCCTTCCTCGCCGGGGCGGCGGTGGAGCCAGAGATCGATGGGCCCCAGGGTCGCCGCCGCTCGCTCCAGCGCCGCTGTGGCCACCGCCTCCGCTCCTGCCTCGCCCTCCGGCGGCAGAGTCTCCTGCCAGAGCTGCCGGGCGCTGGCCTCGATGGCTTCGAGGAGCTCCGTGGTCTCGGTCGCGGCTTCGCCGCCGGACGTCTCAATACCCTGGGAGATCGTGTTGCTGGAGACCGTGCCACTGGAGACCGTGCCACTGGAGACCGTGCCGCGGGAGAGCAGCGCCAGGCGCAGCGGTCGCCGGCGGGCCAGCGCCAACACCAGGGCCAGCAGGGCCGGATCCTCGGCGCCGGTGCAGAGCACGGTCTCGATCCCCTCCTCGCCATCGGCGTCCGGTGCGGGCTTTTCTTCCGTGAGGTTTTCCGGTGCGCTCTCCAGCCGGCTGCCGGCGCTCCACCAGAAGCTGCCGCGCTGGGCGTTGCGGGGATCGTTTGCGGCCTCGCTGGCGGTGGCCAGCGCTGCCTGCAGGTGCCGGGCGAGATTCTTGCCCGGCGCCGGCGGCAGATCGACGCAGCGGGCCGCCAGCCCGGCTCGGCGAAGCTGCGTCGCCAGCGCCGGTGCAAGCCAGGCTTGGGTTATCGGAGTCTCGTCGCCGAAGACCTCCTCCTGGCCACGGCTCAAGAGGATCACCGGGCCGAGGCTCTCGGCATGTCGCGCCAGGCTTTGGGTCAGGCGGAGCGCGGGCAGGGTTTCGAATTCAGCTTCGCCGGCCTGCCAGCCGGCGGTGAGCCAGAGCACTCCGCGCCCTTCGCCGTCTCCCGGATCCTCCAAAGCCCCCTCGATGAGCTCCGGCAAGGGGGCCTCGGGGCCGGCGACCAACCATCGTGGTGGCTCCACCAGGTCTTCCAGGGCCGGGGCGAGCCGCGGATCCAGCTCCCCGTTCGGCGCCAGCACCAGCCAACGGCGGGGCACTTGGTTCTCGGCGGTGCTGCCCTCCGCCTCGTTAGCCTCCCCCTTGTTGCCCTCCCCCTTGTTCAGCGCATCGCCCTGGCGCCAGGTGGGCAGGTGCAGGTAAATCTGCTGGTCCGTCTCCGCCGGAGCGGATCCCTGGACCCAATAACGATGATCGTCAAAGCTGGTCGGGGGCAGCGGAACCCGGCGGCCGGCGGCGGGCAAACGGCGCCAGTCGAGAGCGCCGCCGGCGAGCCAGACCTCCGCCGCGGCCCGGCGGGGCTCCCGGGGCTCTTCGCCGTCGCGCTCCCGGGGTAGAGAGGCGATGACCTGCACTGTGCTGGTCCTCGCCACCATCCGGCGGGCCAGCGCCGAAAGGGCGCGTCCGGGGCCGACCTCCAACAGCAGTCCGGGGGAGTTCTGAGAGGGACTGCCTTGGTCGGCGTCGTCCTGTTCGAGCAGCCGTTTCAGAGCTGGCCCGAAGCGCACCGTATTGCGCAGGTGGCGAACCCAATACTCCGGGGAGGTCGCTTCCTCGGCGCTCAGCTCCTCGCCGCTGGCGTTGGACAGGATCTCCGCCCGCGGCGGCCGCAGCGGCACCGCCGCCACCTCGCGGCGGAACTCGTCCAAGACCGGATCCATCATCGAGCTGTGGAAGGCGTGGGAAGTGCGTAGCCGGCGGCTCTCGATGCCGCGGGCTTCCAGCGCTTCCGCCAGCGCCGCCATGACCTCGTCGGGGCCGGAGGCGACGATGGCTTCCGGCCCGTTCTCCGCCGCCAGGTCCACCGCCGAGACCCACTCCCCGTCCATCTCCTCCAACAATTCGCGGAAGCGCTGCGGCGAGAGGCTCAAGGCCAGCATGGTGCCGGCGGGCAGGCGCTGCATCAGCTCGCCGCGCCGGGCCACCAGCCGCAGGGCGTCTTCCAGCGCCAGCACGCCGGCGCGCTGGGCGGCGACGTACTCCCCCAGGCTGTGACCGAGCATCACATCCGGAGCCACGCCCCAGCTCTCCCACAGCTCGGCCCAGGCGTAGGAGAGGGCGAAGACCGCGGGCTGGGCGAGGCGCGTCTGGGCCAGCGCCTCGTCGCTGGCGCCCTCGCCGTAGAGAGCCTCGAGGAGCGATTCTCCCAGGGGCTGGCGGAGGATCTCGTCGCAGCGCTCCAGCGCCTGGCGGAACACCGGCTGGGAGTCGAAAGCTCGGCGGCCCATGCCGGCCCAGGCGGTGCCCTGGCCTGGGAAGAGGAAGGCGGTCCAGCGGGCGCGGCCGGTTCTCTCGGCGCCTCGGACCCGGGCGGGCTCTCGGCCCTCCAGGGCGGCCAGGGTCTGCTCCCGGGTCGAGGCGAAGATCACCCGCCGGTGCCGGTGGCTGCGCCGCCCCACCGCCAGCGTGTGCTCCACATCCGCCAGAGATAGCTCCTCATGCTCCTGCAGGTAGGCCGCCAGCCCCTCCGCCGTGTGCTCCAGCGCCGTCGCCGTCTTCGCCGACAGCACCAGCGCGTGCTCTCGTGGCTCCTCCGAAGTCTCTTCGGCAGCGGGCCGCTCCGGCGCCTGCTCCAACACCACGTGGACATTGGTGCCCCCGAGGCCGAAGGAGCTCACCCCCGCCCGCCGCGGACCCTCCGGCTTCGGCCACTGGGCCAAACCCCGGGGAACGAAAAACGGGCCTCGGTCCCACGGAATCTGCGGGCTCGGCTCTTCGAAGTGCACCGTCGGCGGGATGACCCCGTGACGCACCGCCAGCACCGCCTTGACGAAGCCCGCGATCCCCGCCGCCGTGTCCAGGTGCCCCAGATTGCTCTTCACCGAGCCCAGGGCGCAGCTGCCGGGCGGGAGCTGCGAGCCGAGGGAGCCGTAGGCGCGGTTCAAGGCGGTGATCTCGATGGGGTCGCCGAGGGCGGTGCCGGTGCCGTGGCCTTCGACATAGCCGACGGTGGCGGGGTCGATGTCCGCTTCCTCCAGCGCGGCGCGGATGGCCAGGGCCTGGCCCTCGACGCTGGGGGCGGTGTAGCCGACCTTGCGGTGGCCGTCGTTGTTGAGGGCGGAGCCGCGGATCACCGCCAGGACGGTGTCGCCGTCCTCCAGGGCTTCGTCGAGCCGGCGCAGAACGACGGCGGCGACGCCGTTGCCGCCGATGGTGCCCTGGGCGCCGGCGTCGTAGGGCCGGCAGCGGCCGTCGGGGGAGTTGATGCCACCCTGCTGGTAGGGGTGGGGCATGGCCTGAGGCACGCGCACCGAGCTGGCGCCGGCGAGGGCCAGGTCGCATTCGCCAGCCAGGAGCGCCCGGCGAGCCATGTGGACGGCGGTGAGGCCGGTGGAGCAGGCGGTCTGGACGAGCATGGAGGGTCCGGTGAGGCCCAGCAGGTAGGAGACGCGGGTGGCGAGGTGATCCTTGTCGTTGCCCAGGATCATGGGCCAGGGGGTGTCGAAGCCGCGCTGGCGCAGGTGGGGGAAGACGTTGTGGAGTAGATAGCCGGCGAGGCTGGTGCCGGCGAAGACGCCGATGGGGCCGGCGGTCTCGTCGGGGTGGCCGGCGCGGTCGAGGGCCTGGGCGGCGACCTCGAGGAAGAGCCGGTGCTGGGGATCCATGAGCTCGGCTTCCCGGGGGTTGATGCCGAAGAAGGGCGCGTCGAAGCGGTCGATGTCGTCGAGCCACCCGCGGCGCTTGACCAGGTGGGGGTCGTCGAAGGTGTCGGGGTCGAGGCCGGCTTCTTCG
Organism: Acidobacteriota bacterium; assembly: GCA_034211275.1. Lineage (NCBI taxonomy): Bacteria > Pseudomonadati > Acidobacteriota > Acidobacteriota bacterium. The sequence goes on along the minus strand of JAXHTF010000001.1, from coordinate 126,469 downwards.
GCGAGGGCCTGGAGCTCCTGCGGGGAGATATCGCGGACGGCCTCCTGGCCGGCGAGGAGATTCTTCCACAGCTGATCGGCGTCGGCGGCGCCGGGGAAGCGCCCCGCCAGGCCGATCACCGCCACGGCCTCGTCGCCGCGGGGAGCCCGGCGACGACGAGACGGCCGCGCCTCCGAAGCCTCGGTTCCTGAAGCGGGGGCGCGCACCACTCGGCGAGCCAGGGCGGCCACCGTCGGATGCTCGAAGAGTTCCACCAAGCTGAGCTCCGCCTGGAAGGTGCGTTCGATCTCCTCGTGCACGCGGATGGCCAGGATCGAGTGGCCGCCGAGGTCGAAGAAGTTGTCCTCCAGCCCCACCTCGTCCAGCTCCAGGGCGCGGCGCCAGATCTCGGCGATGGTCTTCTCCGCCTCGCTGCGGGGCTGCACCAGCTCGGTGGCCAGCTCCGGGCGCTCGCTGCTGGGCTCCGGCAGGGCCTTGCGGTCCACTTTGCCGTTGGGGGTCAGGGGCAGAGCGTCCAGGAGCATCACCACCGCCGGCACCATCACCGCCGGCAGCGCCTCGCCGGCCCGCCGCCGCAGCTCGTCCACGGTGAGAGAGGGATCTTCTCCGTGGCTCTCTTCGGGCACCACGTAGGCCATCAGCCGGCCTTCGCCGCTGCTGTCCCGGCGCACCACCGCCACCGCCGCCGCCACCTCCGGCAGCGCTTCCAGCACGGCTTCCACCTCCCCCAGCTCGATGCGGTGACCGCGCACTTTGACCTGGAAGTCCATGCGGCCCAGGTAGTCCAAAATGCCCTCGGCGCGCTGGCGCACCTGGTCGCCGGTGCGGTAAAGCCGGGCGCCGGGGACCGCGGCGTAGGGGTCGGGAACGAATCGTTGGGCGGTGAGGGCGGGGCGGTGCAAATAGCCTTGGGTGACTCCGGCGCCGCCGATGGCCAGCTCCCCCGGGGCGCCCAGGGGTACCAGCCGCAGCCGGTGGTCGAGGACCCGCAGCTGGGTGTTGGCGATGGGGCGCCCGAGATGCACCGGGCCGGTATCCCGTGGTCCGGCATCGACGGCGGCGACGCTGGACCAGATGGTGGTTTCCGTGGGGCCGTAGAGGTTCCACAGCTCGGCGCCATTGGCGCGTAGCTGCTGGGCCAGCTCCCGGCCCAGGGCTTCGCCGCCGCACAGCTGGCGGAAAGGTGGCCGGGCGCGGAAGCCGCTGGCAGTGAGCAGCCGCCAGGTGGCGGGGGTCGCCTGCATCACGGTGGCGCCGCTCTCCTCCAGCAGTTGGCCCTCCAGCAGCTGGCGCAGCCGCCGGCCTTCGGAGGCCTGCTGGCGGTCGGCGAGGACCACCCTCGCCCCCACCGTCAGCGGCAAGAAGAGCTCCAATACAGAAATGTCGAAGGACAGGCTGGTCACCGCCACCAGCACGTCGTCGGCTTCGAGCCCCGGCTTTCGGGCCATGGAAGTGAGGAAGTTGACCACCGCGCCGTGGGGCACCATCACGCCTTTGGGCTTGCCGGTGGAGCCCGAGGTGTAGATGGTGTAGGCCGGCGACTGGGGCAGGGAGAGCGATGCCTCTTCGGCGTCCTCGCCAGCCGAATCTCCCGAGGCCAGTAGCTCTTCGAGGCTGAGGACGCGGCAGCCCTCCGGCGCCCGGGCGCCGAGCTCCGAGCCGGCCTCCGCCAGCACCAGCTCGAGGCCGGCGTCGTCCATCATCAGTGCCAGCCGCGCCGCCGGGTAGGCCGGGTCCAGGGGCACGTAGGCGGCGCCGGCGCGCAGCACGCCGAGGAGCGCCACCAGCAGCTGCGGCGTCCGCTCCAAGCCCAGGCCCACGCGGTCACCGGGGGCCACTCCGGCGGCGATCAAGGCCGCGGCGACGCGCCGGGCTCCGGCCATCAGCTGGCGGTAGGTGAGCCGCTGCTCGCCCTGGACCACCGCCGGCGCGTCGGGGGTGCGCCGGGCCTGGGCCGCAACCAGGCCGTCGAGGGTTGTCTCCTCCGGCGGTGGCTCCACCGGGCCGTCCCAGGCCACCAGCAGCTGATGCCGTTCCGCTGCCGACATCCAGGGCAGAGCGTCCAGCGACCGTCGGGGATCCGCCCCCACCTCCTCCAGTAGGCGGTGGAAATGCCCGAGCAGGCGCTGGACATCCGCCGCCGACATGCGCGTGCGGTCGTACATGATGCTCATGGGCAGGGTCTTGCCCTGGCGCAGCACCACCGTCAGAGGGTAGTTGGTGCGCTCCCGGGCGTGGTGGCGGACGATGCGCAGGCCGCCGGCGGCAAGGCCGCGGCCGGCCAGGTCCTGGGTCGCCTCCTCTCGGGTCACCGACTGGGACTCGCCCAGCAGCAGCGGATCCACGGGATAGTTCTCGTACACCAGCAGGGTCTCGAACATCGCCTGCCCGCGGGGCATGGAGCTCCAGCCCTGGATCTGATGCAGTGCCAGATGCTCGGTGTGGCGCAGCTCCGCAAGATGGCGCTGCAGTCCCTGGATCCAGTCGAGGAAGCTCTGCTGCCGGGGCAGCCGGGCGCGAAGAGGCTGGGTGTTGATGAACAGACCGACGGTGGCCTGGGCTCCCGGCAGCTCCAGTGGGCGGCCCGCCACCACGGTGCCGAAGAGCACGTCGCCGCGGTCCTGGTAGCGGCCCAGGAGCAGCGCCCAGACGCCTTGCACCAGGGTCGCCAGGGTGACGCCGCAGCCGCGGCCCAGGACGCCCAGGGCGGCGGTGGTGGACCATGGCACCTCGTGCGCCAGATCCCCCCAGCGTGCTTCGCCGGTGGCGGCGGGATCCTCCGGCGTGCCGTAGTCGAAGACCGCCGGCTCGCCGAGACCCGCCAGCTCCTGGCGCCAGGTGGCCTCCGCCGCCTCCTGGTCCTGGCGCCGCAGCCAGGCGATGTAGTCGCGGAAGCGGGGGGCGGGATCGAGAGGCAGGGAGGAGCCGTCCACCAGTGCCTGGTAGCGCCGCAGCAGCTCCTGGAAAAGCAGCGACACCGACCAGCCGTCCACCACCAGGTGATGGCGGGTCCACAGCAGCTCGCTGTCGCCGTCGGACCAGCGCAGCAGGGTCATGCGCACCAGCGGCGGACGGGTGAGCTCGAAGCCGCGGCGCTGATCCTCCCGGAAGACCTGGGAGCGGCACCGCCGCTGGTCCTCGGGGCCGAGGCGCCGCAGGTCGATCTCGATGAAGGTGGGCTGGGGGCGGCGGTCCACCACCTGCACCGGTTCCTTGAGCTCCTGCCAGCGGAAGGAGGTGCGCAGCACGCCGTGGCGCTCGGTGACCTGGTGCCAGGCCCGGCGCAGGGCGGCGACGTCCAGCGCCCCCTGGAGCTGGAAGCTGATCTGGCCCACGTACATCCCCGAGCCCGGCGTCGCCAGGGAATGGAAGAGCATTCCCTGCTGGGTCGGGGATAGGGGGTAGAAGGATTCGATGTGCTTCTTGCGGCTCATGCTGCCCGCCCTTCCTGGACCGTACCCGGCCCCCCGAGGGCTGCTACAGTCCTCTGGCCATGGCGGATTCCACTCCCACTCCCACTTCCACTCCCGAGGGCGCTCCGAAGCTGTCGCCGGAGGAGGCGGTGCGGGCCCTCTCCCGGCGCCGGTTGATCCTCACCTGCACCACCGGCCGCAGCGGCACCGGCTTTCTCACCGCCGTCCTGGGCCTGGTGCCCGGTCTCGCCGCCCGCCACGAGCCGCGGCCCTGGCTCACCGAGGTGATGCGCGAGGCACAGCAGGATCCGGATCTCGCCCGGCGTTTTCTCCTCGAGGAGAAGCTCCCGGCCATGGCGGCGGTGGAGGGTAAGCTCTACGCCGAGACCAGTCATCTCTTCTGCAAAGGCTTTCTCGAGCCCCTGGTGGAGCTCGGGCTGCGGCCGGATCTGGTGATCCTCTCCCGGGAATCCCGGGCGGTGGCACTGAGCATGCTGCGCCTGGAAACTGTCCCTGGCCGCAGTGTCCAGGGGCTGCGCTGGTATTTGTCGCCGGAGGATCCCCATGTGTTGCCGCTGCCCGGCTGGCAGGAGCTGACGGACTACCAGCTGTGTTTTTGGTACACCCAGGAGATCGCCCGCCGGTGCCGGCACTACGAGAGCTGGTTCTGCGCCCGGGATCTGCGGGTGGCGCGCATCGAGCTCGCCAGGCTGCGCACCGTCAGCGGCTTCGCTGGCCTGCTGCGGGATCTCGATCTGCCCCGCCCCGGTCTCTACGCTTGGCTGCGGCTGGCGGTGAACCGCTACACCCGGGTCAACTCCAAGCGCCGGGAGAAGGTCGACGCAGCGCCCCCCGGCGACCTCGACGCTCAGGAGCGCGAAGTGCTGGAGCGCATCGGTGCCTCCGGGGGCGATGGCTGACTCAGGGCGGGTCATGGCGGCTTGATTCCTCACGTCGTTCTCGCTCTTCGAACAGCTTTCCCGGTTCCACCCGCAGCGCCCGCCGGGCCGGCAGATAGCAGGCCAGCAGGGCCACCGTGCCCAGCACCACCGGCACCAGGACGAAGGTGCCGGGGTCCAGCGCTTGCACTTGGTAGAGTTGGCTCTCCAGCAGGTGGGCGAAGGCGAAGGCCAGAGCCAGGCCGAGGCCCAGTCCGAAGGCCACCGGCAGCAGCCCGCGCTCCAGCACCCGCCGCAGGATGTCCCGGGAGGTGGCTCCCAGGGCCATGCGGATGCCGATCTCTCGGCGCATTTGTTGGGTCAGGTAGGCCTGGACGCCGTAGATGCCGAAGGCGGCGAGGAGGGTCGCCAGCAGGGCGAAGAGCCCCAGCAGGACGACGCTGAAGCGTTCCGTGGCCACCGACCGTCCCACCGCCTCTTCGACGGTGCGCAGGTTGGCCACCGGCAGGCCGGGGTCGAATTGCTGCAGCGTCCGCCGCACCGTTTGCACCGCCGCATCGGGACCGCCGGTGGTCGAGAGCACCAGGCTCATGGACGGCCACGGCCGCTGCAGCATGGGCACGTAGATCTCCGGCCGCGGGCTCTGGTCGAGGCTGAAATGGTGGACGTCGCCGAGGATGCCGACGATCTCCCGCGGTACCTCCTCCGCTCCGTCGCGAATGAACAGACTGCGCCCCAGGGCGTCGCCGTTGGGGAAATAGCGCTCGGCGAAGGTGTGGTTGACCATCGCCACCCCCGGCAGGGCGGAGTCGAAGGCGGTGAAGGTGCGGCCCCGCAGCAGGGGAATGCCCAGGGTCTCCGCATAGTCGACGCTGATGCGCCGGTACTCGGCTACCAAGGCATCTTCCTGGCCGGCGCCCTCCTGACCGCTGATGATGAAAGAGCGGCTGCCGTCCTCGCCGCTCATGGGCAGATGGGAGGTGGCGGCGGCGGCCTCGATGGTGGGCTCTTCCCGCAAGCGCTCCAGCAGCCGGTGCAGGAAAGCGCCGGGATCGTCGCCCTCCGACAGCCGGGACGACGGCACCGAGAGATCGAGGGTCACCAGATTGCGCGCCGAGAACCCGGGATCCACTGCCACCAAGGCGGAGAAGCTGCGCAGAAGCAGGCCGGCACCGATGAGCAAGACCACCGCCAGGGCGACCTCGGCGGTGATCAGGGCGGTGCGCAGGCCGCGCCCCGCTCCTCCCTTGCCCTGGGAGCGGCCGGCACTCCCCAGAGCCTGGGTCAGATTCACCTTCGAGCCGTGGAGCGCCGGAATCAAAGAGACGGCGAGGCCGGTGAGCACGGACAGGGCGAGGGCGAAACCGTAGAGACGCCAGTCGAAGGCGACCCGGTCGAAACGCGGTACTTCCACCGGGGTCAGGGCGCGCAGGCCCTCGATGCCCAGCCAGGCCACCGCCAGACCGACCACCCCGCCCAGCAGTCCCAGCACCAGTCCTTCCACCAGCATCTGGCGCAGCAGCCGGCCGCGGCTGGCGCCCAAGGCGGCGCGCACCGCCATCTCTTGGTGCCGAGTGGCTCCCCGGGCCAGCAGCAGGTTGGCGACGTTGGTGCAGGTGATGAGCAGGACGCAGCCCACCGCCAGCAGGAGCACCATTAGCGCCGGCTCCACCGCCCCCACCAGCTCCTGCCGCAGCGGCACCACCCGGGCGCCGTGGCCGGTGTTGGTGTCCGGGAAGGTCGCGGCCAGCTCCTCCGCCAGGCGGCCCAGTTCTTCCTCCGCCTGCTGGAAGCTCGCCTGCGGCGCCAGCCGCCCCACCACCGTCAGGAAGTGAGCCTGGCGGTTGGCCCGCCCTTGGGGGGACGGCGCGTAGACCACCAGCACGTCGAAGCTCTTGCCCAGGAAGAGGAAATCCGGGGGCAGCACCCCCACCACCTGGCCCACGGTGTCGTCCAGGCGCACGGTGAGGCCTTCCAAGGGGGCCGCTCCCAGCTGGTTCTGCCAAAAGCCGTGGCTGACGATGACCACGTCGGCGGCGCCGGTCTCGGCGTCGGAGGGCGCGAAGCGGCGGCCCCGCAGCGGGCTCACTCCCAGGGTCTGGAGCAAATCGGGGCTGGCGATGAGCCCGGCCAGGCGTACGGGGAATTCGTCGCCGGCGAAGTTGAAGAAAGCCTCGGTATAGGCCGAGAGGGCGCTGAAGCTCTCCGCCCGCTCGCGCCAGTAGAAAAAGTCCGAGGGGGTCACCAGGTAGCTCTGGTCGCCCACCTGGGGCCGCTGCTCCCAGACCACCGCCAGCTCCTCCGGGTCGTCGAAGGGCAGAGGCTGAACCAGCACCGTGTCGACGATGCTGGTGAGGGCCGTGGTGGCCCCCAACCCCAGCGCCAGGATGCCGATGACGACGCCGGCGAAGAACGGGGAGCGGCGCAGGGCGCGGAGACTGAAGCGCAGGGATCGCATCATGAGGCGGGCCCTCTGGTGGAATTCTGACCGGTCGGTTTCTGACGAGTCGGCTTCTGGCGGCATAGCTCCTGGACCAGGACCTGTGCCAGGACCTGGAGCTGGGGCGGCGAGAGCATGGTGGTGTGGCTGCCGGGAACGATGCGGTGCTCGATGCCGCCGCGGGCGAGGTCGCGCCAGCCCAGCAGCTCCTCTTCTTCAGTCTCTTGCCGGGACGAGATGCGCGGCGTGAACAGGTGCAGGGAGCCGGCGTAGGGCTCCGGAGCATAGGCCCAGGCGGCCCGCCGGATGGCGACGAAGACCCGGTAGAGCCGTCGGTAGGTTGCCTCGCCAAGGCTTTGGGCGGCCCCCGGAGCGCGCTCCTGGAGCCGCTCCCAGACCAGGTCGCCCCAGCTTTCGGGAGAGGTCTCCTGAAGCTCCTCGGGGGCGATCTGCAGTCCCAGCTCGGCGGCGAAATAGTAGGTCGCCACGCCGTCCACCCACCGCGGGTCGGCGTCCCGCTGGTGGCGCCGGGCGACGGTGTCGAGGATCCCCAGCCAGGCGACGTTCTCGCCGTCCCGGTGCAGCTGCTGGGCCATCTCGTAGGCCACCAGCCCGCCGATGCAATAGCCTGCCAGGTGATAAGGCCCGGAGGGCTGACGGCGGCGCACCGCCTGCAGGTAGCGACGGGCCATGGCCTCGATGGTCTCCAGGGGCTCGACGCTGCCGTCCCCCACCCCTGGGGCCTGGAGCCCGAAGAGAGGCTGGTGCGGGGCCAGCTCCCGGGCCAGCTCACGGTAGTTGAGCAGATGACCGCCGCCGGGATGCACCAGATAGAGCGGCGGGCGCTCGCCGTCCGGCTGCAGCGGCACCAGTACCTCGCTGCGGCGCTCCTCCGGTGCCAGCTCGGCGCCCAGCACCACCAGCGGCTGCATCTCCTCCACCGCCCGGGCCAGGGCTGCGACGGTGGGCTCGCGGTAGACCTGGGAGAGAGGGATCTCGACCCCCGCCATCTCCTGGATCTGCGCCACCAGCTGCATCATCAAGAGCGAGTGGCCGCCGAGGGCGAAGAAGTCGTCGTGGATGCCCACCCGCTCAAGCCCCAGCAGCTCGCGGAAGATGCGCTCCAGCCGCCGCTCCTTGGCGTTGCGGGGGGCCTCGTAGGGCCGGTCGCTCAGGGAGCGGTCCCGGGGCGGCGCCGGCAGGGCGCGGCGGTCGATCTTGAAATTGGGAGTGCGGGGGAGCTCGCCCAGCACCACGAAAGCCGACGGCACCATCATCTCCGGCAGCCTCCGGCGAACGCGGCGCTGGAGCTCCACGGGGTCGATCTCTGCGCCTTCGGCAGGAGCCACGTAAGCGACCAGACGCACGTCGCCGATGGACTCAGCAGAGGTGCCCCCGGAGGTCTCCGAACGTGCCACCACGATGGCCTCCCCCACCTCCGGGGACTCCAGCAGGCAGCCCTCCACCTCCCCCGGCTCGATGCGGAAACCGCGGATCTTGATCTGCTGATCCGCCCGCCCGGCGAAGGTCACCTCGCCGCCGGGGGTCAGCCGGCCCAGGTCGCCGGTGCGGTAGCAGCGGACGCCAGTCTCGGGATCGGTGAAGAAGCGTTGGGCGGTGAGGGCGTCGTCTCCCAGATAGCCGAGGGCCAGATGGGGAGAGCGCACCACGATCTCCCCCACTTCGCCGATGCCCGCTGGGCGGCCTTCGCCGTCCAGTACCAGCAGCTGGGCTCCCGGCATGCCGCGGCCCAGGGGCAGCACCTCGTGCTCCGCCGCCTGGGCGCCGCCGGTGTCGACGGCGACGCGGTGATAGCTCACTGCCCGCTGGGATTCGGTGGAGCCGAACATGTTGATGCACTGCACCTGCGGCGCCATGGCTCGCAGGCGGGCGACGTCGTGGCGCCGCAGCCGATCGCCGACGAAGAAGACCCGCCGCAGCGCCGGCAGCTGGGGGCCATGACCCAGGGCCTGGGTCAAGAGCTGGCCCATGGCAGGGGTCAGGTGGCTCACCGTCACGGCGCTCTCGGCGAGCCAGCGGGCCAGAGCCACCGGGCTCTCCATGGCTTCGGGCTCGGGGATCACCAGGGCGGCGCCGATCATCAGCGGGGTGAAGAGATCCCGCTGCAGCGGGTCGTGGGCCAGCCCCGAGAGCATGGAGATACGGTCGTCGGCGCCGAGCTGGAAAGCCCGCGCCTGCCAAGGCATGAAATGGCTCAGGGAGCCGTGGCGCCCGAGCACCGCCTTGACGCCGGTGGAGCCGGAGGTGAAGGTCACACAGGCGGGGTCGTCGGCGCCGCGGGGGACGTCTTCGAGCCCAGCTTCCTCCGCGCCGAGCTCCGGAGGCACGGCAGCGACGGAGATTCGCCGGCCGTCGGGAAGATCGCGCAACAAAGCGTCGAGCTCCGCGGGCTCCGGTCCCGCTTCCTCCAGGCTCAACCACGCCGCCGGCGGTGCCAGCTCGAGCATGGAGAGCAGACGTAGTGGCGGGTAGGCGGGGTCGAGGAGCATGAACACTCCGCCGGCCCGCAGCACCGCCAGCACCGCCGCCGCCACCGCCGGGCTGCGATGGGCCCACACTGCGACGATCTCACCGGGTGCCAAGCCCCCCGACCGCAGCCGGCGGGCCAGGGCGCCGCTCCAACGGTCCAGCTCCTCATAGCTCCAGCGGCGCTCGCCGTGGAGGATCGCCGGGCGCTGGGGGTCCTCCTCGGTGCGCTGCCGGAAGAGCTCCGCGACGGTGCCGCGGAAGGTATCCGGGAGGACCGCATCGGGGGAGCTCTCCGGCTCCTCCAGCAGGGCCTCTTCTCCCGGACCACGGAGTCTGATGGAGGAGAGGCGATTCTCCGGCCGCCGTACCGCCTGCCCCAACACCGTTGCCAGCTGGCCCGCCATGCAGGCCATGCGCACCGAGTCGAAGAGGTCGGCGTTGTACACCCACACCAGCCGCAGGCGATCGTCTCGCTGGTTGGCGTAGAGGGTGATGTCGAACTTCGAGCTCACCTCCGGCGTGCTGGAGAGGTCCATCTCCAACCCCGGTACCTCGCGGCGCTGGCTGGGCAGGTTGAGCAGATTGAGGAAGACGCGGAAGAGCGGCGTGCGGCTCAGGTCGCGCTCCGGCTGTAGCGATTCCAGCAGCTGCTCGAAGGGCAGGTGCTGGTGGGCGTAGGCGCCCCGGGCGGCCTCTGCGGCGCGCTCCAGCAGCTCCAGGAAGCTGGGGTCGCCGCCTAGATCCAAGCGCAGCACGAGGGTGTTCAGGAAGCAGCCCACCAGGCGCTCCGTAGCCACGTGCTCGCGCCCCGCCACGGGGGTGCCGACGGCGATGTCGTGGCCCCCCAGGTGGCGGGCGAGGACGACGTCGAGGCCCGCCAGCAGCACCATGAAGAGGGTGCCGCCGGGCACGCGGCGGGCCAGCCGCTGCAGCTCGGCGGTGAGCTCCGCCGGCAGCTCCAAAACTTCCTGGCCGGCGCGGAAGGTCTGCACCGCCGGCCGGGGGCGGTCGCTGGGCAGATCCTGCATCGAGGACAGCCCCGCCAGCCGCTGGCGCCAATAGTCCAGCTCCCGCCGAGCGAGGCCGCCGGAGCCGAGCACCTGGCGCTGCCAGCGGGCATAGTCGGTGTATTGCACTTCCAGGGGGGGCAGGCTCGCCGCCGTCCCTTTGACTTCGGCCGCGTAGAGCTCCGCCAGCTCCTCCAGCAGCACGCCGATGGACCAGCCGTCGCCGATGATGTGGTGCAGGGCGAGGAAGAGCTCGTGGTCCTGCTCCGAGCGCCGCAGCAGCGAGGCGATCCACAACGGGCCATGGGCGAGGTCGAAGCGATGCTTCTTGTGCCGGGTGGCCAGCGCCAGCGCCGCCTCTTCCAACGCTGACCCCTCAAGGGCGGAAGCGTTGATGGTCTCCAGCTCCGTCTCGGTCCTGTCTTCGGGCGTGGGCGCCGGCAGAACCCGCTGCACGGGGCGTCCGTCGACGAAGGCGAAGACGGTGCGCAGGCTCTCCTGGCGCTGCGCCAGCTGATTCAGAGCGCGGCGCAGGGCGCCAACGTCCAGGGCCCCCCGCAGGCGCACGGCGGCGGTGAGATTGTAGGCGGGGTTGCCGGGATCGAGGCGATCGAGGAACCACAGCCGCTGCTGGGCGAAGGAGAGCGGGGCCTCGCCCTCGCCGCCTGGACTCTCCGGCGAGGCGAGGAGCGGCGGCAGGTCGACGGAGCTATCTTCGGTGGCGGGCTGGGGGGCCTCCAGCCGCCGCGCCAGCTCGCCCAGCACCGGGGTCTCGAAGAGCATTTCCAAGGGCACCGTGCGGCCCACCAGCCGGCTCACCCGCGCCATGGTCTGGGTGCCCAGCAGCGAGTGGCCGCCGAGCTCGAAGAAGTCGTCGTGGAGCCCCACCGGCGCTACCCCCAGCAGATCCTCCCAGATCGCCGCCAGCGCCTTCTCCAGCTCTTCGGTGGGGGCGGCGAAGGGGGTGGAAATATGCCCCCGAGAGCCGGCGGCACTCTCCCTAGTCGCGGAATCCGGTGGCCTGCTGACCGCTGCTGCGGCAGTGGTGGAGCGAGGTGCCGGCCGGGGAGGCTCGCCCAGGGACCAGCGGAAGCGACCGTAGAGAGCACCCCGCCGCAGGGGGGCTGCGGCGCAGAGCTCGTCGGCGACGCGCTCCGCCCAGGCGGTGTCGAGGAGCTCGGTCGACGGTGGCAGGTCCAGTCGGTGAACGCCGTCGGCCTCCAGCACCTCCTTCAGAGCCTCGCAAGAGCTCTCCTCCTCGGCACTGCCGGGGTCTGGATTCTCTGGAGCTCCGAACACCGCCTCCCGGCTGCGGGTGAGCCACCAGCTCGGGCCGTCACGGTCTGCCATTGCCGCCGCCAGCTCCGGCGACGCGGCCGCCGGCGAGTCCCAGCCCGAGCCCAGGAGGACGAGACCAACCCCAGCCTCGGAAGCCGACGGATCCGCATCTGTTGCCGCCGCCAGGACCTCGTGACCCCGGGCTTCCAACGCCGCCGCCAGGCGCGCTGCGCTTTCGCCGCCGCCGCATAGCCACCAACGGCGACGGGGGCCTAGAACTGGGCCTGCGTCGAGACGTTGCCACCGGGGCTCCGCGTCGGACTCGCCGAGACTCGGGGTGGGCACCGCATCGTCGCCCCTCCCCATCTCGACGGATCCCCGAACCCAGAATCGATGATCGTCGAAGGCGGTCGGCGGCAGGGGAATCCGGCGGGCGCCGGGGCTGCTCCACCGCCATTCGAGGGTGGCGCCCTGGAGCCAGGCCTCCAGCGCCGATTGCCGGTCCTGACCCGCCGCTTCGCCGATGCGGGCCGAGGCTTCCCGTGCCACTACCGCTTCCCGCATCCGGTCGGGGTCTCGGCCCTCCAGGGCGGCTAGCGCCTGCTCCCGGGTCGAGGCGAAGACCACCCGCCGGTGCCGGTGGCTGCGCCGCCCCACCGCCAGCGTATGCTCCACAGCGGCCAGAGAGAGCTCTTCATGCTCCCGCAGGTAGGCTGCCAGCCCCTCCGCCGTGCGCTCCAGCGCCGTCGCCGTCTTCGCCGACAGCACCAGCGCGTGCTCTCGTGGTTCCTCCGAAGTCTCTTCGGCAGCGGGCCGCTCCGGCGCTTGCTCCAGCACCACGTGGACGTTGGTGCCCCCGAGGCCGAAGGAGCTCACCCCCGCCCGCCGCGGACCCTCCGGCTTCGGCCACGGGCTCACGCCCCGGGGAACGAAAAACGGGCCCCGGTCCCACGGAATCTGCGGGCTCGGCTCTTCGAAGTGCACCGTCGGGGGGATCACCCCGTGGCGCACCGCCAGCACCGCCTTGACCAAGCCCGCGATCCCCGCCGCCGTGTCCAGGTGGCCCAGATTGCTCTTCACCGATCCCAGGGCGCAGCTGCCGGGCGGGAGCTGCGAGCCGAAGGAGCCGTAGGCGCGGTTCAAGGCGGTGATCTCGATGGGATCGCCGAGGGCGGTGCCGGTGCCGTGGCCTTCGACATAGCCGACGGTGGCGGGGTCGATGTCCGCCTCTTCCAGGGCGGCGCGGATGGCCAAGGCCTGGCCCTCGACGCTGGGGGCGGTGTAGCCGACCTTGCGGTGGCCGTCGTTGTTGAGGGCGGAGCCGCGGATCACCGCCAGGACGGTGTCGCCGTCTTCCAGAGCCTCGTCGAGCCGGCGCAGGACGACGGCGGCGACGCCGTTGCCGCCGATGGTGCCCTGGGCGCCGGCGTCGTAGGGCCGGCAGCGGCCGTCGGGGGAGTTGATGCCGCCCTGCTGGTAGGGGTGGGGCATGGCCTGGGGCACGCGCACCGAGCTGGCGCCGGCGAGGGCCAGGTCGCATTCGCCAGCCAGGAGCGCCCGGCGAGCCATGTGGACGGCGGTGAGGCCGGTGGAGCAGGCGGTCTGGACGAGCATGGAGGGTCCGGTGAGGCCCAGCAGGTAGGAGACGCGGGTGGCGAGGTGATCCTTGTCGTTGCCCAGGATCATCGGCCAGGGGGTGTCGAAGCCGCGCTGGCGCAGGTGGGGGAAGACGTTGTGGAGTAGATAGCCGGCGAGGCTGGTGCCGGCGAAGACGCCGATGGGGCCGGCGGCCTCGTCGGGGTGGCCGGCGCGGTCGAGGGCCTGGGCGGCGACCTCGAGGAAGAGCCGGTGCTGGGGGTCCATGAGCTCGGCTTCCCGGGGGTTGATGCCGAAGAAGGGCGCGTCGAAGCGGTCGATGTCGTCGAGCCATCCGCGGCGCTTGACCAGGTGGGGGTCGTCGAAGGTGTCGGGGTCGAGGCCGGCTTCTTCGGCGAGGTTCTGGAGCTCCTGCGGGGAGATATCGCGGACGGCCTCCTGGCCGGCGAGGAGGTTCTTCCACAGCTGATCGGCGTCGGCGGCGCCGGGGAAGCGCCCCGCCAGGCCGATCACCGCCACGGCGGTGTGTCCCTTCTGCCCGCTCATCGTCGGCAGCTCCCGCCCGGGTCGGCACCCTGGCTCTGGTTTAGACTTTGCTCATGAGCCCTGCCGAACCACCGCGCTTCACCGTCGTCGTGCCCACCTTTCGCCGGCCGCAGCTGCTGGCACGAGCCCTGGACAGCGTGGCGGCCCAGACCTGGGAGGATTGGGAGGCGGTGGTGGTGGACGACGCCGACGACGCGGCGACCCGGCGGCTGGTGGCGGAGCGCTCGCAGCGAGATCCACGCCTTCGCTACATCGCGCGGGCGACTGCCGGCGGTCCGGCGGTGGCTCGCAACGCCGGGATCGAGCTCGCTCGGGGTGAGTACATCGCCTTCCTCGACGACGACGACGAGCTGCTGCCGGGGATGCTCTCGGCGGTGCATCGGCGCATCGAGGCTTGGGATCCGCCGCTGGGGTTTCTCTGGTGCGCTCTGCGCATGGTGCGGGATCTGCCGGAGGGGGAAGCGCTGGTCGAAGAGCGGACCTGGGGCCCCCACTTCGACCGGCCGGCGGACGCGCCGCCGCGCACTGCCGACGAGCAGCGCCGGGCGGAGTACGACGCCAGCCGCATCGGCACCGGCTTCGGTCTGGTGGTGCGGCGGGATTTGCTGCGCGAGGTGGGTGGCCTCGACGACTCCCTGAGCTTCGCCGAGGACACCGATCTGCTGCTGCGGCTGGTGGCTACCGGAGAGCCCTTCGACGCTCTGCGGGAGGTGCAGGTCATCGTCCACCGCGTCGGCGCGGAGAGCCTGAGCAAGTCCACCCCATCGGCCCAGCGCATCGCCAGCCTGGAGCGGGTGCGCCAGCGCAGCGAGGCGTTGCTGCGCCGCAGTCCGCACCTGGAGGCCAAGCTTTGGGAGACCATCGGCCGCGAGCATTACCGCGCCGGGGAGGTGGGACCGGCGTGGCGCTGGGCCGCCCGCCTGCTGCGCCATCACCCGTGGACGGCCCACGCCTGGCGCATGCTGGCGCGGGCGGCGCTCACCCGGAACCGGCGCTGACCGGTTGTAGACTCGCCGGCTCATAGCTTCTCCAGGATGGCGTCGCCCTCGGACCGGCTCCAGCCGAAATCGTCCAGATCCTCGTCGGAATCCTCCATCGTCTCTGACTGCGAAGCTTCTGGTGCTTCCTCGAGAGGCCTGAGAGCCGCCGCCAGCTCGCGCAGGCTCTGATGCTGGAAGATCTGAGCGGTGGTCATTTCCAGCCCCGCCTCCCGGGTCTGGAAGGCCACCTGGACGGCGAGGATGGAGTCGCCGCCGAGGGCGAAGAAGTTGTCCAGGGCCCCCACCTGCTCGATGCCCAGCAGCCGCGACCAGATGCGCGCCAGATGCTCCTCGGCGTCGCCCTCCGGGGCAACGTAGGGGTGCTCCAGGTCGGGACGCTCGCCTTCCGGGGCCGGGAGGGCGCCGCGGTCGATCTTGCCGTTGGGGGTGCGGGGCAGCTCCTCCAGGGGCAGGAAGAGGGCCGGCACCATATGCCCCGGCAGGCGCTCGCCGAGCCAGCTGCGCAGAAGCTCTACCCGCAGGGGCTCGTGCTCCACGGCGGGCACCACGTAGGCCGCCAGCCGATGGCTTCCTCCTCCAGGATGGTCCCCGCCGGCAGAGCCTCCGCCGGCCGGGAGGGCGTGGACCACCACCTCCCGCAGATCGGGATGCTGGCCCAGCACCGCCTCGATTTCCCCCAGCTCGATGCGGAAGCCTCGCACCTTGACCTGGTGATCGGTGCGCCCCAGGTAAAGGAGCTCGCCGTCGGAGCGCCAGCGCACCAGGTCGCCCACCCGGTAGAGCCGGGCTCCCGGGCGGCCGGAGAAGGGGTCCGGTACGAAGCGCTGAGCGGTGAGGGCGGGGCGGTGGAGATAGCCCCGGGCCACGCCGGCGCCGCCGATCCAGGCCTCCCCCGGGGTGCCCACCCCCACCGGCCGCCGGTGCGGGTCGAGGACGTAGATCTCGGTGTTGGCGATGGGCCGGCCGAGGGTGACGGCGGCTCCGTCCACCGCCGCCGCCGCGGACCACACGGTAGTTTCGGTGGGGCCGTAGAGGTTCCACACCGGCCCGCCGCCGGAGCGTAGCGCCGCCGCCAGATCCCGGGGTAGCGCCTCGCCGCCGGTGAGCACCTTGAGATCCGGCCGCGGCCGCCAGCCCACGTCCACCAGCATGCGCCAGGTGCTGGGAGTGGCCTGGGCGACGGTGATGCGGCCTCCATCCAGATGCCGGCCCAGGGCGATGGCGTCGCTCGCCAGGGCGGCGTCGGCGATCTCCACCGACGCCCCCACCCACAGCGGCAAGAAGAGCTCGAGCACCGAGATGTCGAAGGAGGGGCTGGTGAGGGCCAGAAGCCGGTCCTCTGCCTCCAGCCCTGGCTCCGCCGCCATGGAATTGAGGAAGTTGACCATGGCGCCGTGGTGCACCTCCACGCCCTTGGGCCGGCCGGTGGAGCCGGAGGTGTAGATGACATAGGCGCGGTCCGCCGCGTCGGGCCCCGGGAGGGCGCTCTGCACGCTCTCGGCCGATTCCGGCGCTTGATCAGAATCCAGCCCATCCCCCGCCAGGTCGATGCGCCGGATCTCCGGCAGCTCTGTCAGCAGCTCGTCCGCCAAGGCGCGGTGGCGGGGGGCGGTGAGCAGTCTGTCGGCGCCGCAGTCCTCCACCATCAGCCGCAGCCGCGCCGCGGGATAGGCGGGATCGAGGGGCACGTAGGAGGCCCCGCACCGCAGCACCGCCAGCAGCGCCAGCAGGAGCTCCGGCGAGCGCTCCAGGAGCACCGCCACCGGCGGCCCTTCCGGGCGGGCTCCTGCTGCGGCCAGCCGCCGGGCCTGGAGCTCGACGGCGTGGTGCAGCCGGCGGTAGCTCCAGCGCCGGTTCTCGGAAACCCGTTCTCCGAAAACCCGTTCTCCGAAGACCAAGGCGGTGGTCTCGCCGCGCTCCGCGGCCCGGCGCGCCAGCCGCTCGGTGAGGGCCTCCTCCGGTATCGGCATCGCCGTGTCGTTCCATGCCGAGAGCACCTGGAAGCGCTCCGCCGGAGCCAGCAGGTCGAGCTCCGCCAGGGGCGCTGAGGGCCGTGCCAGGGCACCCTCCAGCAGGCGCTGGAATCGCTCCACCAGCCGGGCGGCGGTGGTGGCGTCGAAGAGGGCGGTGGCGTACTCCAAGGAGCCTTCCAGGAAGTCGTCTCCCCAGCGCAGATCGAGGGTCAGGTCGAGCTTGGCGCCGTGGCCGGTGAGGGGGTAGGGACCGAGCTCCAGCTCCTCCAAGGAGATGCGCGGCAGCGGCGTATTGTGGAGGGTGAAAAGGACCTGGAAGACCGGGCTGTGGCTGGGGTCCCGGGGCACCTCGAGCTCGTCCACCAGTCGCTCGAAGGGCAGATCCTGATGCTCGAAGGCGGCCAGCGCGGTGGCGTGGGCGGCGGCGGTGGCGGTGGCCAGAGAATCCTCCGCCGGGTCGTGGGCCCGTAGGCTGACGGTGTTCAGGAACAGGCCGATGAGCGGCTCGAGCTCCGGCAGCGGACGGTTGGCCACCGGCGTGCCGACCACCAGGTCGCGCTGTCCGCTGATGCGCTGGAGCAACGCCTGGAAGATCGCCAGCAGCGGCGCGAAGGCGGTGGCGCCGGCGTTCCGGGCCACAGCCTCGATGCCTGCGAGCCGGCGGCGCGGGATGCGGAAGGGCAGGCGGGCGCCGTCCAGCAGCTGCACCGGTGGCCGCGGCCGGTCCGTGGGCAGGGCGAGGACCGCCGGCGCCCCCGCCAGCTGCCGGCGCCAGAACTCCAGCTGCCCCTGCCAGGGCTTCGCCTGACCGTCCGGGCCTTCGCCTTCCAGCCAGCCCCGCTGCCAGGCGGCGAAGTCGACATAGCGCACCGGTAGCTCCGGCAGGTCCGGGGCCCGGCCGTCCCGCAGGGCGGCGTAGGCTTCCGCCAGCTCGCCCAGCAGCACGCCCACGGACCAGGCGTCGGAGACGATGTGGTGCAGGGTCAGGGCGAGAACGTGATCCTCCGGCCCCAGGCGCAGCAGCCGGGCTCGCAGCAGCGGCGGCTGACTGAGGTCGAAGGCGGCCGCTCCCTCCTCCCGCAGCCGCCGGCGCAGCTCCGGCTCCCGGGAGTCTTCCGGCAGCTCGCTGAGGTCGTCCAGGGGCAGGGGCACCTGCACCGCCGGCGCCACGGTCTGCACCGCCCGCCCACCGGGAGAGTGGAAGCCGGTACGCAACGCTTCCTGCCGCGCCGCCACCGTCACCAGCGCCCGGCTCAGGAGGTCGGCGTCCAGCGTTCCCCGCAGCCGCCAGGCGGTGGGAATGTTGTAGGCGGTGAGGCCCGGGTTGAGCTGGTCCAGGAACCACAGTCGCAGCTGGGCGTAGGAGAGGGGGTACTCGCCGTCCTCCGCCCGGGCCGGCGGGATGCTGCGTTCATCCCGCTCTCTCCGCCCACCGCCGGCCGCGGCATCGAGCACCGCCGCCAGCTCTTCCAGGGTCGGATTCTCGAACACCGTGCGCAGGGGCAGCTCCAGCCCGTGGCGGGTGCTCAGCCGCGCTGCCAGCTGCACCACCGCCAGGGAGTTGCCGCCGTGGGCGAAAAAGTCGTCGTCGAGGCCGAAGGGCCCGTCCTCCAGCAGCTCGTCCCAGAGGTCGGCGAGGAGCTGTTGGTGGGCGGTTTCCGGTGGCCGCCGGCTCGACCGAGGTGCGGGCGGCGGAGGCTCCGGCAAGCGCCGGTGGTCGATCTTGCCGCTGTGGGTGCGGGGCAGCCCATCGAGGATGACGAAGGACTCCGGCACCGCCGCCGGCGGCAGCTTGCGAACCAATGCCGCCCGCAGGTGGGCCGGGGTGAGCGCTCCCGGCTCCCTCCCCTCGGCGTCGCCGCCGGGGACCACGTAGGCCACCAGCCGCGGCCGCCCCTGGGCGTCGGGGAAGGTGGCGATGGTGCCCTGGGCGACGCCGGGAAGAGCCAGCAGCGCCTGGCGAACCTCGGCGGGCTCGATGCGCACGCCGCGGATCTTGATCTGCTGGTCCAGGCGGCCGAGGAAGGTCAAGCTGCCGTCCAGGTCGTAGCGCCCCCGGTCGCCGGTGCGGAAGAGTAGGTCCTCGGCGTCGTCGCGCCACGGATTGGGCATGAAGCGCCGGCGGTCGGACTCCGGCGCGTCCAGATAGCCGCTGCTGCGGTAGGGGGTGCGCAGGTAGATTTCCCCGGGCTCGCCGATGCCGGCCAGCGCCGGGGACCCGCTGCCCGGACGCACCACCAGGACCTGGGTTTGGGGCAGGGGCTGCCCCAGGGATTGGACCCCTGGCGGTGCCGGCTGCGGCACCGGATACCAGCACTTGACCATGGTGGTCTCGGTGGGACCGTAGAGGTTGATCACCTGCCCCTGGCGGAACCCTGGGAAGCTGCTGCGGAAGCGCTCCACCAGCTCGCCGGTGAGAGCCTCTCCCATGGAGAAGTGAGTCTTCAGGGCCGCCAGCTCGACCTCCCGCGGCCCGACCTCTAGAGGCACGTCCTCCAACCAACCGTCCAGGAGGCTCGGCACCGCCTGGCTGCGGGTGATGCGCTGGCGCTCCATCCAGCGCCACAGGGCCGCGCCGGAGACCCGGTCCGCCGGCTCCGGCAGCACCACCGCGCCGCCGCTCACCAGCGGCAGGAAGACATCCCGCAGCACCGGATCGAAGGTCAGCACGGTGAGTTGGGCCACGCGGTCGCCGGGGCCGATGTCGAAGGTGCGCCGCTGCCATTCCAGGAAGTGGGCCAGGCCGTGGTGGTTGCCGAGGATTGCCTTGGGCCGCCCGGTGCTGCCGGAGGTGAAGAAGATGTAGGCGTCCCGGGGGGCGGCGGGATCGGCGCAGGAGCCGAGGAGCTCTTCGAGGGAAGGTCCGGGCAGCTGCGGGGCGTCCGCCGGGGGCATGCCTTGGGGGTCGAGGGTGAGGACGGTGAGCGGCCGGTCTAGGTCTTCTCCGCCGGCACCCTCGCCGGCCGGAACCTCTCCCCGCAGCGCTTCCGGAACCGCCTCGGCCCCGGTCCACAGCAGAGCCCGAGCCTCCGCCACCTCGAGCATGGCGCGGGCCCGCTCCGTCGCCACCGCCGGGTCCATGGGCACCAGCACCATCCCCGTCTCCAGCACCGCCGCCAGGGCCGCCACCAGCGCCGGCGACGGCGGTCCGCTCACCGCCACCCGCTCGCCGGGCTGGAGGCCGAGGCCGCGGAGGGCGTTGCCGATGGCGTCCACGGCCCGCAGCAGCTCGCCGTAGGTCCAGCTCGTGTCTCCCTGGATCACCGCCTCCGCCTCGGGATGCTCCGCGGCGCGCCGACGCAGGGTGACGGGTACCGGGACGAGGCTCTCGTCGGCGGGCAGAGGCCGGGTCGGATCCGGCAGGACCTCCGCCGTTCCCGGGGTGTTCAGATCGACGGCGGCGAGGGGGACTTCGGGATTGGCGGCGATTTGCAGCAGCAGGTGCTCCAGCTGCTCCATCATCATCTCGATGCGCCGGCCATCGAAGAGGTCGGAGTCGTAGATCCAGTCCAGGCGGTAGGTGGTGCAGCCGTTCGCTGGCTCCTCCCGGGCGTAGACGGTGAGATCGAATTTGGCCCCCACGTCCCGCGGCGGCAGCGGGTCGATCTCCAGCTCCGGGCGCCGGATGGTCTCCAGCGGATAGCTGAGCAGGTTGAAGAGCACCTGGAAGACCGGCGTGCGGGTCAGATCCCGCTCCACCGGCAGCTGGTCGAGGACTCGCTCGAAGGGGATCTCTTGGTGAGCGAAGGCCCCCCGGGCCACGTCCCGCACGTGCTCCAGAAGGTCGCCAAAGGTCGGGTCGCCAGAGGTTGGGTCGTCGACGCTGGGGCCGGCGGCCTGGATGCGCAGCGCCAGGGTGTTGAGGAAGAGCCCCACCACGTTCTCCAGGTTCTGCTCCCGGCGACCGGCGATGGGGGTCCCCAGCACCACCTCGTCGAGGCCGCTCAGGCGGTGGAAGAGCAGTGCCAGCAGCGCCGAGAGGCTCATGAAGGGAGTGGCGCCCCGTTCCCGACCGCGCTCCAGCAGGGTCGCTACGGCCTCCGCCGGCAGCACCTGGTGAAGATGAGCACTGGGTCGGCCGCCGGTTTGGCCGCCAGCGCCGGGGGCGCGCCGGGGGCGGTCGGCGGGTAGGTCGAGGGTGGGCAGCTCGCCGTCCAGCGCCGAGCGCCAATAGGCTTCCTGCTCCTCGCTGGCGGCGCTTGCCAGCCAGCGATTGTTGGCCCGGGCGTGGTCGTCGTAGCGCAGCTCCAGCGCCGGCAGCCGCGGCTCCCGGCCATCCACCGCGGCGCCGTAGAGCTCCCCCAGGTCGCGGACGATGAGGGCCATGGACCAGCCGTCCCCCACCAGGTGATGGAGGTTGAGGAGGAGCACCCGCCGCGCTTCGCCGCCGTCGTCCCCAGTGCCGCCATCTCCAGTAGCGAGGCGCACCAGGGCCACCCGCAGCAGCGGCAGCCGGGCGAGATCGAAGGGCCGGCGGGCGTGGGCGTTCATCGTCCGCTCCAGCTCGGCTTCCCGATCGGCGGGGGCCAGGCGCCGGAGGTCGATGTGGCGCAGCGCCGGATGCTCCGCCGCGGCGAGGCGAGGGAGAACCTGCTGGAAGGGCTCGCCGTCCTCTTCGCCGAAGGCGGTGCGCAACATGGGGTGGCGCTCCACCAGCCGCGCTAGGGCCGCGTCGAGGGCGGGGATCGACAGCCGCCCCCGGAGCCGTACCGCCGCCGGGATGTTGTAGGCGGGGTTGCCGGGGTTGAGCCGGTCGAGCAGCCAGAAGCGGCGCTGGGCGAAGGAGAGAGGCGCCGGGCTGGTGTCCTCGGGTTCCGGGTCCTGTGGGGCTGTTGCCGGCGTCTCCGCGGCGCGCGTCTCGGTCCGGGTTTCGAGGAAGGCTGCCAACGCCGCCGGCGTGGGGTGGCGGAAGAGGTCTTCCAGCTCCAGGGAGACGCGCAGCTCGTCCCGTAGCCGCGAGGCGGCCTGGGTGGCGAGCAGCGAATGGCCGCCGAGGGCGAAGAAATCACCGTGGCGGTCCGTCACCGGAACCCCCAGGAGCCGCGACCACAGCGCCGCGATGCGCTCCTCCATTGGGCCTTGGGGCGCCTCGCCCGCGGCACCCGCAGGCTCTGCATCGGAACCCTCCGGCGGCGCGCTGAGAATCGACGGCCGGGGAGCGCGGGCCACCACCAGCGCGCCGGCGCTCTCGGCCAAGCACGCTCCGGCGAGGAGCGCGGAGCTCGGCGGGGTGCCGCTGCCGCGCTGCTCGATCACGGCGTAACGGCGCTCCGAGCCGGCCCCAGTGTCGCCGCTGGAATCGCCGCTGGAATGGCTTTGGGCCCAGGTGACCAAGGTGTGGTGCCGGGCCAGGGCGAGATGCTCATCGCGGGCCTTGTCCGGAGACGAGCCGGAAGGCTCCGGCGCCAAGACCACCAGCCGGGGCCGCCGGTGGAGAGCGCCGGCGGCGGTGGAGAGAGCTTGGAGCCGGCGATGGAGCACGCCGAGATCCGCCAGCGGGTCGTCGCCCGAGGGTTTCACGCCCACCAGATCCGGCAGGGGCCAGGCGACGATGTCGACGGCCTCGGCGTCTCGGAGGGCGGCGCCCAGGGCCTGTCCCAAGGCCTCGCCGTCCTCGAAGACCACCGCCGGGACGGTGACCGGGATGCCCAGCTCTTGCCCATTGGATTCCGAAGCTCCATCCGCGTCCGCCGATGCAGCAGAAAGTGCAGCAGGAAGTGCTGCGGAAACCACCGCGATCCTCTTGTCGGCGCGACTTCCGAGCTCTTCGAGCTCGTCGAGATCCAGAGCCTCGAAGCCCGCCAGGGCGCTGCCGGCGTCGCCGGCTCCGGCCCGGCCGGCGGGGCGGTCGATCCAGAAGCGGGTGTCGGCGAAGGGATAGGTGGGCAGGACTTCCCGTCGCCGCTCCTCGTGGCCAGTGAAGGCTCGCCAATCCACCTTCACCCCCCGCCGCCATAGGCCGCCGAGGGCTTCGAGGAGGGAGCAGAGCTCGTCCTCCCGGGCGGGATCGAGGGAGGCGAAGGCGGTGACGCCGCGGCGGCGGGCGAGGCCGCTCAGGGCCCGGCCGGGGCCCACTTCGAGCACCAGCAGATCCTCCTGGCCTTCCACCAAGGTGGTGAGGGCGTCGGCGAAGCGCACCGTGCGGCGGGTCTGAGCCAGCCAGTACTCCGGGCTGGTGGCCTCCTCGTTGGTGAGGAAGCGGCCGGTGAGGCTCGAGACCACCGGCCGGGCGGGCGGGTGGAGCTGGACCCTGCGCAGGATCTCGCCCAGGGGTTCGAGCACCGGATCCATGGCAGCGGAGTGGAAGGCGTGGGAGGTCACCAGCCGCCGGCATTCGATGCCGCGGGCGGCGATGTGGCGCTCGAGCCGGGCAATGGCTTCCTCGGGGCCGGAGACGGCGCATAGCTCTTCGGCGTTGACCGCCGCCAGCGCCAGCTCGTCGCCGGCCTCCTCCGCTAGCAGCGCGCCGACGGTTTCGGCGTCCAGGGAGACCGAAAGCATGGCGCCGCCGGGCTGCTCTCCCATCAGCCGGCCGCGGGCCGCCACCACCTCCAGGGCGTCCTCCAGGCTCAAGACCCCCGCTAGCGCCGCCGCCACCAGCTCTCCCAGGCTGTGGCCCACCAGCGCCCGCGGCTCGACGCCCCACTCCGCCCACAGCTGGGCGATGGCCCAGGCGGTGACGAAGAGGGCGGGCTGGGCCCAGGCGGTGTGGCGGAGGGTTGCGGCGGCCTCCTCGCCGTCGTCGAAGAGAAGGGTCCTGAGATCCTTCTCTCCGCCAGACGGCAGGTGCGGCTCTAGGATCTCGGCGCAGCGGTCCACCGCCGCCCGATAGGTGGGCTCTTGGCGATAGAGGGCGGCACCCATGGCGGCCCGCTGGGCGCCCTGGCCGGGGATCAGAAAGGCCACCGGCGGCCGCTCCCGGTGGGCTTCGGCGGTGTTCGCGCCTCCGGGGTCGCCGGCGGAGAGGAGCCGCACCGCTTCGTCCAGATCCCGGGCCAGCACCGTGCGCCGGTGGCGCAGAGCCCGGCGGCCCGCCTGCAGCGTGTGGGCGACGTCCGCCAGGGCCAGCTGGGGATGACTCTCCAAATGCTCCGCCAGGTCCCGAGCCCGGCGCTCCAAGGCCGCTGGCGTAGCGGCGGAGAGGGGCAGCAGCTGCCAGGGCCGGGACGGGCCGGACTCGCCGCGCACCGGCGCTTCCTCCAGCACCACGTGGGCGTTGGTGCCCCCGACGCCGAAGGAGCTGACTCCTGCCCGGCGTGGTGTTTCGCCCCGAGGCCAGGGGCTGAGCTCGGTGTGGACCCGGAAGGGGGTGGCCTCGAAGCCGATGGCCGGGTTGGGCTGCTCGCAGTGCAGGCTCGGTGGCAGCTCGCCGTGCTCCAGGGCGAGGACGGTCTTGATCAGCCCGGCGACGCCGGCGGCGGCGTCGAGGTGGCCGATATTGCTCTTCACCGAGCCCAGGGCGCAGAAGCCGCGGCGGTCGGTGCGGGCGCGGAAGACCTGGGTCAGGGCCTCCACCTCGATGGGGTCACCGAGGGAAGTGCCGGTGCCGTGGGCCTCGATGTAGGTGATGGTCTCGGGGTCGAGGTCCGCCAGGGATTGGGCAGCGGCTACCACCTCCGCCTGGCTCTCGACGCTGGGGGCGGTATAGCCGGCCTTGAGGGCGCCGTCGTTGTTGATCGCCGAGCCGCGCACCAGGGCATGGATGACGTCGCCGTCGGCCAGCGCGTCCTCCAGCCGCTTGAGCACCACCAGGCCGACGCCGCTACCCCCCACGGTGCCCTGGCCGCGGGCGTCGAAGGGGCGGCAGACGCCGTCGGGGGAGAAGATGCCCCCCTCCTCGTAGAGATAGCCCAGGCGCTGGGGAATCTGGATCGCCACGCCGCCGGCGAGGGCGACGTCGCATTCGTAGGAGAGCAGCGCCTGGCTCGCCAGGTGGGTGGCCACCAGGGAGGTGGAGCAGGCGGTCTGCACCGTCAGGCTGGGACCTCGCAGGTCGAGGAGGTAGGACAGGCGGGTGGCGAGGAAGTCCTTGTCGTTGAGGATGCGGGTGGAGAGCCAGCCGGCCTCCTCCAGCACCTCCGGCCGCGGCGCCAGGTGCCCCAGCAGATAGCCGTTGAGGAAGCTGCCGGCGAAGACGCCGATGGCGCCGTCGCTCTGGGCCGGGTCGATGCCGGCGTGCTCCAAGGCCGCCCAGCCGCACTCGAAGAAGTGGCGGTGTTGGGGGTCCAGGAGCCGCGCCTCCCGCGGGGTGAAGCCGAAGAGCCCGGCGTCGAAGCGGTCCTCGTCCTCCAGCACCGCCGCCGCCCGCACGTAGCGCTCCCTGCGCACCGCCGCCGGATCCGCCCCCGCCGCCAGCACCTCCTCCTCGGAGAAGCGCGAGACGCTGGCGATGCCCTGGCGCAGGTTGTGCCAGAAGGCCTCGGCGTCCCGAGCCCCGGGGAAGCGGCAGGCGTAGCCCACCACCGCCAGCGCGTGGCTCAGGTCGTCTCCCGGATGCCCGGGATCGTTAGGGTCGTGGTCGCTCATCGTCCTCTCTTCGGCGGCCGTCGCCGCCGGTTCAATGCCTGGCGCTTCTTCTCCATGCGGTCGCCCACCCGTTCGAAGCTGCTCGCCGGCTCACTCTTGCGCTGGGCGCGCAGGAATTCGTCCAAGGAGCCCACCGTCGGGTAGCGGAAGAGATCCACCAGCGCCACCTCGTGATCCAGCCGCTGCTGGATGCGGCTGCGCAGCTGCACCAGCAATAGGGAGGTGCCGCCGAGCTCGAAGAAGTTCTCGTCCAGCCCCACCCGCTCGACCCCCAGCACCTCCTGCCAGACCTCCGCCAGGGCGCGCTCGCTGTCGAGCTGGGGCGCTACGTAGTGGTGCTCCCGATGGGCGGCGTGCTCCCGGGGGGAGGGCAGCGCCCGACGGTCGATCTTGCCGTTGGGAGTGCGCGGCATCTCCTCCAGCAGGACAAAGTGGCTCGGAACCATGGACGGTGCCAGGTGGCGGGAGAGGTGGCTGCGCAGGGCGTCGCCGGTGACCGGTCGCCGGAGGCTGGTGGGATCCGCCGGTGGCGGCATGGGAGGCAGGTCGGGGCGGCGGGCGTAGAGCATCTTCACCAGCACCTCGGAGCCGTCGCCGGCCCGGGCCTCGAAGAAATCCTCCACCCGCACCTCGAAGCCGTGGCCTTCGAGCATGGGCACGATGCGCTCCAGGTTCTCCCGGGTATCCACCTCCGCCACCACCTGCTGCACCAGCGGCCAATGCTCCTCCCGCAGCCCCCGGAGCACGTCCAGCTCGGCTCGCTCGACATCGATCTTGAGCAGGTCGATGCGCTCGACACCGAGCTCGTCGATGGTCTCCGACAGGGTGGTGAGGCGGCAGCGGTGGGTCTCGCTCTCGAATTCGGCGTCGAGGAAGCGCTCCAGCTCCTCGTTGGCTACCGAAGACGCCGAGGAACGCTCTTCCAAGCCGCCCTCGATGATCGCCCGGGCGGAGCCGCGGTCCATTTCCTGGTCGGCGTAGCGCCCGGAGAGACCGGACATCTGGGGGTAGAAGGTGAAGGTCGCCTCGCCGGGCTGGTCCGCCACGCCGGCGTGGACCGCATGGCCGTGGGGCACCCAGCGCTGGAGGTTCCGGCTCAGCGCCTCGAAGGTCGGCGGCAGGGGCTCGAAGGCCACCACGTGGGCGTCGGGGCGGCGATCCACCACCTGCAGGCTGAATAGCCCGATATTGGCGCCGACGTCGAAGACCCAGGGCTCGGCGGGGAGCTCCAGGCCGAACTTCCAATACCAATCCTCTTCGAAGAGCTCGCGCACGGCGACGCTGGTCTGGAACGCGCCCAGGTGGGCGATGCGCCGGCCGTCGGGGAGGGGGAAGGTGTCGGTGCCGGCGGGCTCCCGGGCCCAGGGCTCGGGCACGACGTAGGCCGCCAGGGAGGGCGCGCCGCCCTGCTCCTGGTGTACCACCGCCACCGCATCCGCCACCCCCGGCAGGCGCAGCAGTAGGCTCTCCACCTCGCCGAGCTCGATGCGGTGGCCGGCTACCTTCACCTGGTGGTCGAGACGGCCGAGGAAGTGCAGCCGGCCGTCACGGTCGAGGCGCACCCGGTCGCCGGTGCGGTAAACGCGGCCTCCGGGGAGATCTCCGAAGGGGTCGGGGATGAAGCGCTGGGCGGTGAGGCCCGGGCGCCGGAGATAGCCGCGGGTGACGCCGGCGCCGCCGATCCACAGCTCTCCCGGCACTCCCGGCGGCTGGAGGCGGCCCCGGCGGTCCACCACGTAGGTCTGGGTGTTGGCCAGGGGGCCGCCGATGGTCACCGGCCGCCGCGGCGAGAGGTCGTCGTCGGCGGTGGACCAGACGGTGGTCTCCGTGGGGCCGTAGACGTCGATGATGCGCCCGCAGCCGGCCTCGGCGAGGTCCGCCACCAGGTCCTCCGGCACCGCCTCGCCGCCCAGCAGCAGGCGGTCCAGGGATCCCAGGGCTGCCAGCCCCTGGGGCTCCGCCGCCAGCAGCCGGGCCATGGACGGCGTGCATTGGAGCGTTTCCACGCCGTGGCGGCGGATCTGGGCGGCGACGCTGCGGTCGGCGGCGGCGTCGGGGTAGCGCTGGGGGTTGCTCCAGCGCAGCAGGTCCCGCAGCTCGCCGAAGCTGCCCAGCACCTCGTCGGTGGGGCAGCCGAAGTCGATGAGGCAGCCGATCTCGTCGACCCCCAAATCCTTGAGCCCCTCCACCTTCTCCAGGCAGCTCTCCGGCGAGCCGAAGAGGGCGCTGCTCTCGGCGAAGCGGTGGAAGGCGTGGTCGAGGACCATGCGCTGGGTGTCGTCGTCGAAATCGTCGGCGTCCAGGTCCACGCCCATGGAGCTGGCGATGGGGCGGACGAGGTTGAGGGAGCTGCGCAGGTAGGCGGTAAAGGGCTCCCGCACCACCTCCAGAGCGCGCTCCGGATCGCGGTCCACGAAGGTGTGGATCATCAGCGTCACGTGGCCCTCGCCATCGTGGCCGGCGGCGCGCCAGGCGTCGCGATAGATTCCGATCTTCTCCGCCAGCTCCTCCCGGCTCTGGGTCAGCAGGTGGGTGAGCAGGCCCATGCCCAGGGTGCCGGCGAGCTCGAAGGTCTCGGGGTTGCCGGCGGCGGTGAGCCACAGGGGCAGCTCCGGCTGCACCGGCGGCGGGTGGATGGCTAGCTCTACCTCCGCCCCCAGGGCGTTGGTCTGGCGCACGCTCTCCCCCCGCCACAGCCGGCGCAGGGTGCCGATGGTGTCGAGCATCTTCTGCTTGCGGTCCTCGAAGGCGGCGCGCCGGCCCTCTTCCCCCACAGGGGCGAGGACGAAGTCGTTGGCGTGCCAGCCGGAGGCCACGGAGATCCCCGCCCGGCCGCCGGAGAGGTTGTCCACCACCGACCATTCCTCCGCCACCCGCAGCGGGTTGTGCAGCGGCAGCACCACGCTGCCGGCGCGGATGGCCAGGCGCTCGGTGACCGCCGCCACCGCGGCGCCGGTGACCGAGGGGTTGGGGTAGAGGCCGCCGAAGGAGTGGAAGTGGCGCTCCGGGGTCCAGAGGGCGGAAAAGCCGTTGCGGTCGGCGAAGCGGGCGCCTTCCAGCAACAGGCGGTAGCGGCCACCGCTGCGGTCCGCCTCGGATTCGTCGGCGAAATAGAAGAGGCTGAAGTCGATGGCCCGCGGCGTGACCTCCGCCGGCCGCTGGGCGGCGCCGTAGAGCTCGATGGCCCGGTCCCCCTGGAGCACCACCCGGCTGCCGCGGGTGAGGGTCCAAAACAATTCGAGCACCGAGATGTCGAAGGAGATGCTGGTCACCGCCAGCAGGGTGGTGGGCTCGGTCCCCAGCACCTCGTCCATGGCGCGCAGGAAGTGGCAGGCGTTGCCGTGGCTCACCGCCACACCCTTGGGACGGCCGGTGGAGCCGGAGGTGTAGATGACGTAGGCCAGGTCCTCCGGCGTCGCGGTGGCGGGTCCGGGGGATTCCGCGTGGGCCGGCGAGGTCTCTTCCAGAACCGCCTCTTCCAGAATGAGCGGATCCCGCTCATTGACCAGCGGCAACTGCCGGCGCCCGGCGAGGAGGGTGACCGGGCGGGCGTCATCGAGGACGAAGCGCAGGCGCTCCTGGGGATACTCGGGATCCAGCGGCAGATAGGCGGCGCCGCTTTCGAGGATGCCCAGCAGGGCGGCCACCATGGCGGCGGAGCGCTCGCAGAGCAGTCCTACCACCTGTCCCGGTCCGGCGCCGCGGTGGCGCAGGCGCCGTGCCAGGATGCGCGCCCGGCGCTCCAGCTGGCGGTAGGTCCAGCGGGTCTCGCCGTCCACCAAGGCCAGGGCGTCGGGAGTGCGGTGGGCCTGGGCGGCGAAGAGCCGGGGCAGGGTCTCCGGCGGCAGCGGGAGAGCGGTGTCGTTGAGCTCGGTGCGCAGCTGGTGGCGCTGGGCGGCGCTGAGCCAGCGTAGCTTGGCGAGGGATTGCTCGGGGTGCTCGGCGAGATCTTCCAGCAGGGTCCGCCAATGTCCCATCCAGCGCTGGGCGGTGGTGGCGTCGTAGAGGTCGCGGTTGTATTCCAGCGAGCCCACCAGGCCCCCGCCTTCCCCAGACAACAAATCTCCTCGCGGCAGCAGGGTGAGGGTCAGATCGAAGCGGGCCGTGCCCGAATCTACCGGCACTGCCGAGGCTTCGACACCGGGCAGTCGGGGCAGCTCCAGGGGAGCGTTCTGCAGCGTGAAGACCACCTGGAAGAGGGGGTTGCGGCTCAGGTCCCGGGCCACCCCCAGCTCCTCCACCACCCGTTCGAAGGGCAGATCCTGGTGGGCATAGGCTTCCAGGGCCACCCGGCGCACCCGCTCCACCAGCTGCGGGAAGGCAAGCTCGCCCTCGCCGGGCTGGTCGTTCAGATCGAGGCGTAGCGCCAGCATGTTGACGAAGAAGCCGATGAGGCCCTCGGTCTCCCGCAGGGTGCGGTTGGCCACCGGCGAGCCCACCACCAGATCCCGCTGGCCGGAGAGTCTTGAGAGCAGGACCGCGAAGCTCGCCAGCAGCACCATGAAGAGGGTGCCGCCGGTGCGCCGAGCGAGGGCTTCCAGATCCTCCAACAGCGCCTGGGGCAGGCGCACCGGCAGCTGCTCGCCGACGAAGCTCTGGAGCGCCGGCCGCGGCCGGTCGGTGGGCAGGTCGAGGATCGGCGGATTCGCCAGCTGGCGCCGCCAATGCTCGATCTCCGCCTCCAGCCGCTCGCCCTGCAGCCAGCTGCGCTGCCACACGGCGAAGTCCGCATACTGCACCGGCAGGGCCGGCAGAGGGACTTTGGGGGAGGGGGCGAGGAAACTGGAGTCGAGCAACGCGGCGTAGAGCGTCGAGAGCTCGCCCATGAGGACTCCCACGGACCAGCCGTCGGCGGCGATGTGGTGCAGGGTCAGGAGCAGCCAGTGCTGGCCCTTCCCCAGCCGCAGCAGCGCCTGGCGCAGCAGCCGGCCGCGGGCCAGGTCGAGGGCGCGGCGGGCTTCCTGATTCGCTAGCTCGAGAGCTAGCTCCTCAGCGGCGGCCTCGCGGTCGGAGCCCGCCAGCCTCGACAGGTCCACCACCGGCAGCGGCTGGTGCCGCGGCGGCAGGATGCGCTGGTGCACCGTGCCGTGGTCGGAACGCAACTCGGAGCGCAGGGTCTCGTGACGCTCGATCACCGCGTCCATGGCGGCGGCGAGGGTGGCGGGGCTCAGCTCGCCGTCGAGGCGCAAAGCCAGGGGGACGTTGTAGAGCGGGCTCTCCGGCTCCAGCTGATCGAGGAACCACAGCCGCTGCTGGGCGAAGGAGACGGGCATCGCCTCGGTGCGCGGCACCGGCTCCAGCGGCGGCCGCTGGCCCAGGGCACCCTGCCGGCGCAGGTCTTCGATGCGCGCCGCCAGCTCGCCGAGACGGGGGTGCTCGAAGACCGCCCGCACCGGCAGCTCCACCCCCAGCCGCTGGCGCACGGCGGAGGCCAGGCGGGTGGCCAGGAGGGAGTGGCCGCCGAGGTCGAAGAAGTCGTCGCCGGCGCCGGGAGTAATCCCCAGAAGCTCGTGCCACAGCCCCGCCAGCAGCTCCTCCATGGGGCTGGAGAGGCCCTCGGTGGTGCGCGGCGCCTCCGGCTCCGGCAGCGTCCAGCGGTCGACCTTGCCGTGGCTGGTGAGGGGCAGGGCGTCGAGGACGGTGACCGCCGCCGGCACCATGAAGGTGGGGAGCCGCCGGGCCAGCCGGGCCTTCAGCTCGTCGCCGTCCGCTCCCGGCCCCCGACTCACCACATAGGCCAGCAGCCGCAGCTCCCCGTCGCCGGTGGGGCCGGGCCGGGTGATCACCACCGCCTCGGCGACCTCCGGCTGCTCGGCGAGGACGGCCTCCACCTCCCGGGGCTCCAGTCGCTGGCCGCGGATCTTCACCTGGTCGTCCACCCGGCCCAGGAAGTCGAAGCGGCCATCGGGGCGCTGGCGTACCCGGTCACCGGTGCGGTACCGCCGGGCGCCGGGCACCGCGGAGTGGGGATCCGGCACGAAGCGCCGGGCGGTTTCCGCCGGCTGGCGGAGATAGCCGCGGGCCAGCCCGTCGCCGGTGAGCACCAGCTCCCCCACCGCGCCCACGGGTTGCAGGCCGTCGGCGGAGCTGACGACGAACATCCCCTGGTTGTCGATGGGGCGGCCGATGGCGGGGAAGGAGCCCGCCCCTAAAGAACTCGCCGGCGCCACGGCGTTGACGCTGGCGGCGACGGTATCCTCCGCCGGGCCGTAGGCGTTGATCAGCGTCCACGGGCTGCGGTGGGACGGGCGCTTGCGCAGCCGGTCCCCCGCCACCTGCAGCTGGCGCAGCTGGGAATCTTCCAGGTCGTCCTGCTCCAGCAGCGGCTCCGCCAGCGGCGTCGGCAGGAAGGCGCTGGTGATGCGCCGGCGGCGCAGCCACTGCCCGAGCCGCTGCGGGTCGGTGACCAGCTCCGCCGGCGGCAGGCACAGGCAGGCGCCGGCGGTGAGGGACGGCCAAAGCTCGTAGACCGAGGCATCGAAGCCGACGCCGGAGAGCAGGGTGGTGCGGTCCCCGGGGGCGATGGAGAAGCGTCGGGTATGCCAATCCACCAGGTTGCGCAGCCCGCCGTGACTCACTACCACGCCCTTGGGCCGGCCGGTGGAGCCGGAGGTGTAGATGACGTAGGCGGCCTGCTCGCCGCTGACCGGCCGCGCCGGTGCCGGCACGGCGCTCGTCTCGTCGGCGGAGCGCGCCCGCAGCTCTTCCACGGCGAGGCACCGCCAGGGGCCGTCGAGGTCGCGCAGCGGCGATCCCACCGGCGCCAGCAGCCAGCGGGCGCCGGAGTCCCGCAGCAGCGCCTCCTGTCGCGCCGCCGGATAGGCCGGGTCGATGGGCAGGTAGGCGCCGCCGGCGGCGGCCACCGCCAGCACCGCCAGCACCTGGGCCGAGGAGCGCGGGTAGGCCACCGGCACCACCGCTTCCGGCGCCACCCCCAGCTCCGCCAGGGCTCCGCCGAGGCGCAGCACCCGCTCTGCCAGCTCGCCGTAGGTCCAAAGCTCAGGGGGAGTGTCCGTCTCGGAGGAGACTTCCAGGGCCGGGGCCTCGGGTAGGTGCCGAGCCCAGTGCAGCAGCCGATCCATCACCCAGGCCGGTGCCACCGGCCGCGCAGTGTCATTCCATTCCGCCGTCAGCTGATGACGCTCCGCCGGCCCCAGCATTTGCAGGCGGCCGAGGGCCAGCTCCGGCGCCGCCACCGCGCTCCGGGCCAGGTGGTGCAAGGCTTGCCACAGGCGCTGGACGGTGGTGCGGTCGAAGAGCTCCCGGTCGTACTCCAGGGTTCCCTCCAGCGCGCCGTCCGGTGCCGGATGTAGGAAGAGGGCGAGGTCGAGCTTGGCGCTGCCGGTGGCGAGAGCCCGGGCCTGGACTTCGAGCCCCGGGAGGCTCGGCGTCGACAGGGTGTCCTGGAGCGCGAAGCTGACCTGGAAGAGGGGGTTTTGCCCCAGCTGGCGACCCGGGGTGAGGGCCTCCACCAGCTGTTCGAAGGGCAGGTCCTGGTGAGCGTAGGCGGCGAGGGCGTCGCGGCGCACCGCCGCCAGGTGGTGGAGGAAGGAGCTTCCCGCCTCCAGCCTCCCCGCCGCCACCAGGGTGTTGGCCAGCAGGCCGATGAGGTCTTGGGTCTCCCGGCGGTCGCGCCGCGCCATGGGGAAGCCCACCAGCAGGCTGCGCTGCTCGCTCCAGCGGCCCAGCAGCACCTGGTACAGGCCCAGGAGCACCATGAAGAGCGTGGCGTCGTGGCGCCGCCCCAGCTCCTCCAGCCTGGCCGCCAGCGGCGCCGGCAGGGCCACCGCCAGCTCGTCGCCAGGACGCACGCCGCCGGCGGTGCGCGGCCTATCCGTGGGCAGGGCCAGGGGCTCGGGCCGTTCGCCGATGCGGTGCTTCGCCGCTTCCAGGGCTTGCGCCAGCTCGCCATCGTCCCAGCGCCGGCGCTCCCAGACCGCCAGATCGGCTGGCTGGAGCGGCGCGGGCGCGGGCCTCGCGAGGTCTTCGCCGCCCCCGCGGGCGGCTTCGTAGCCGGCGGAGAGCTCCTGGGAGAAGACCTCCAGGCTACGGCCGTCGGCGATGGTGTGGTGCAGATTGAGCAGCAGCTGGTGTTCCCGGTCGCCGAGACGCACCAAGACGGCGCGCCACAGCGGCCCCCGGCTCAGGTCGAAGCTTTCGCGGGCGACGCGGCGGGTGATGCGCTGGCGGGCGGCCTCGGCTTCGCCCGTGGGCAGGCTCCGGAGATCCTCCACCGGCAGCGAGACCGCAGCCTCCCCCGGCGGCAGAATCCGCTGCATCGGCCCGCCGTCTTGCTCCAGGAAGACCGTCCGCAGCGCCTCGTGGCGGTGAGCGACCCCGGCCAGGGCCTGCTCCAATGCCGCCGGGTCCAGCTCGCCGCGGAGCTCGAGCCGGAAGGGCAGATGGTAGGCGGAGCTGCCGGGGAGCAGGTGCTCAAGGAACCAGATGCGCTCCTGGGCGAAGGAGGCCGGCACGGGTTCGGTGAGGGGGCGGAGCAGGGGCCGGAGCTGGGATGGGGGCCCGGCCGGCGTTCCCGCATCCTGGTCCCCACGGCGGCGCTCGATCTCGGCGGCCAGGGCGGCGACGGTGGGGGTCTGGAAGATCTGCTGGAGAGGGACCTCCACCGGCGCGTCCCACTGCTCCTGGGTGACGCGGCGTAGCTCGGCGGTGAGCCGGGCGGCGGCCAGGGAGTGACCGCCAAGGGCGAAGAAGTCGTCTTCCCGGCCCACCGAACCCAATCCCAGCAGCTCGGCGAAGAGCCCCGCCACCAGGGTTTCTGTCTCGTCGGCAGGGGGCGCGCTCTCGGCGCTGGAGGCTTCCGGCGCCGGCAGCGCCTGGCGGTCGAGCTTGCCGGTGAGGGTGCGGGGCAAGCTCTCCAGGACGCTGATGCGGGACGGCACCATGGCCTGGGGCAGGCGCTGGGTCAGGGCATGGCGCCAGGCCTCCGGGCTGCCCTCGGCGGTCTCCTTTGCTGCCTCGTCGAGAACGACGTAGGCCACCAGCTGGTCGCCGCCGCTGCCGCCGGTCCACACCGCCGCGGCGGCCTCCGCCACCTCCGGCAGGCTTCTCAGGGCGGTCTCCACCTCTCCCAGCTCGATGCGGAAGCCGCGCAGCTTGATCTGGTGGTCCCGCCGTCCGAGGAAACGCAGCCGCCCCTGTGAGTCGAAGCGGGCCAGGTCGCCGGTGCGGTAGAGGCGGC
This sequence comes from Acidobacteriota bacterium, assembly GCA_034211275.1. NCBI lineage: Bacteria > Pseudomonadati > Acidobacteriota > Acidobacteriota bacterium. Next base: position 92,101 of record JAXHTF010000001.1, on the reverse strand, counting down.
TGCCGGCGGGGCGCAGGCCGCGGCCCGCCAGGGGATCGGGGATGAAGGCGGCGGCGGTGCGGGCAGCGCGGCCAGCATAGCCCCGGGCCAGCCCGTCGCCGCTCAGGCAGAGCTCGCCGGGAACCCCCAGAGGCACCGGCTGCAGATGGCGGTCGAGGAGCTGGACTCGGGTGCCGGTGAGGGGGCGGCCGATGCTCGGCGCTTGCCCCGGCCGGACCGGCTGGAAAGTGGAGTAGGTGGTGTCTTCCGACGGCCCGTAGAGGTCGTAGAGGCCCTCGACTCCCGGCCGCCGGAAGATCTCTTCGGCGAGCTCCCGGGGCAGGGGCTCGCCAGCCAGGTTGACGGTGGTGATCCCCGCCGGCAGACGGTCGGCGCGCAGCAGCTCCCCGGCGGCGGAGGGCACGGTGTTGAGTAGCCGCACTCGGCCGGCGGCGGGATGCTCCGGCAGCGTCAGGGCGTCCTGAGCCAGGACGACCCGGCCGCCGGCGGCGAGGGGCACGAAGAGCTCGTAGACGGAGAGGTCGAAGCAGACGGAGGTCACCGCCGCCACCGCCGACAGCCCCTCCTGGCTCCAGGTGCCCAGCGCCCAGCGCACCATGGCGACGGCGCTGCCGTGGGTGATGGCCACGCCCTTGGGCACGCCGGTGGAACCGGAGGTGTAGATGATGTAGGCGAGGTTCTCCGGCCGCGGTGCCGGCTCATCGAGGTCTCCATCGAGCTCGCCGTCGGCCTTCTCGCTCATCTCCCCGGGATCGAGGCGGGGGACGGAGCCGCCGCCGAGGGATGGATCGCGGGAGATGAGCACCCGGGCGCCGCTGTCGGCGAGCATGAAGTGGACCCGGGAGCGCGGATAGGCGGGATCGAGGGGGACGTAGGCGCCGCCGGCTTCGAGCACCGCCAAGAGGGCGACGACCAGCTCGTCCCCGCGCTCCAGACAGATGCCCGCCGTCACTTCCGGGCCCACACCCTGGCGGCGCAGCTCGCGGGCCAGCCGGTGAGCGGCGGCGGCGAGCTCGCCGTAGGTGCGGGAACCGCCGTCGGCGAGCTCCAATGCCACGGCTTCCGGCTGCCGGCGGGCGCTGGCGGCGAAGAGCTCGTAGAGGGTCGCCGCTGCGGGTTCCCGAGGGGGCTTGCGGCCGTCGTGGCTCCACTCGCCGAGCACCTGCCAGCGCTCGGCGGCGCTCCACAGCTCGAGGCGGGAGAGCCGTTGGCGGGGATCTTCCACCATCGACTGCAGCAGAATCTCGTAGTGCTGCAGCAGCCGCAGGCCGGTGGTGGCGTCGAAGAGGTCCTCGGCGAGCTCCAGGACGGCCACCAGGCCAGTACCTTCTTGGCCGGTGCCGGCATCGCCCAAGGTGCCCGAATCGCCCAGAGTGCCCGTATCGCCCAGAGTGCCCGTATCGCCCAAAGTAAGCGTGAAGTCGTAGAGGGCGTTGCCCGGATCCAGGGGGATGGGCCTCAGGGGCAGCCCGGCGAAACGCGCCGGGGCGTTCTGCTGGGCGCTCCCCGCCCCCAACGCCAGGGCGGCGAGCCCGCGGCTTTCGGGCAGATGGGAGCGGTGGAAGACGAAGAGATGCTGGAAGAGGGCGCCGCGGCTGGCGTCGCGGCGGGGCAGCCGATGCTCCACCAGCTCGCCGAAGGGCAGCTCCTGGAGGCGCAGGGCGGCGTTGAGCCTCTCCTGGGTGCCGGTGAGCAGCGCCCCGACGGAGGGATCTCCGTCGACGGCCGAGCGCAGCGGCACCGGATTGACGAAGTAGCCCACCAAATCCCGCTGGGCCGCCGCCGTGCGGCCGGCGGTGGGGGTGCCCACCACCAGGTCCTCCTGTCCGCTGTGGCGATGGAGCAGGGCCTGGAATCCCGCCAGCAGCACCGCGAAGAGGGTCGTGCCGTGGGCACGGGCGAGCCCCTCCAGGTCTTCCCCCAGACCGGCGGCCAGCGGCCGGCGCAGGGTGCGGCCGCGGAAGCTCTGGGCTGCGGGGCGGGGCCGGTCGGTGGGCAGATCGAGGGCCTCCGGCGCGCCCGCCAGCTGCCCGTCCCAGGCCGCCAGCCATTCCCCGCGGTGCTCGTCCAGGCGCGTCCGGCGCCAGGCCAGGACCTGGTCGAGGCTGGCGCTCAGCTCCGGCAAGGCCTCGGCTTTTCCGCCGGTGGTTCGCCGATAGAAATGCTCCAGGTCCCGCAGCAGCAGACCCCAGGACCAGAAATCCGTCACCAGGTGATGGGCGGTGGCCAGCACCGCGTGCTCGCCGTCCGCCAGCCGCGCCACGGTGAGGCGCAGCAGCGGGGGCTGCTTCAGATCGAAGGGTTGGCGAGCCTGCTGCTCGAAAGCCTGGCCCAGGGTGGCCTCGTCCCAGCCCTTGGCGTCGATCACCTCGAAGCGGGGGCTCACCGTTTCCAACACCCGCCGCCGGGGCTCGCCGCCGACGTCGTCAAAGGCGGTGCGCAGGGCCTCGTGGCGGGCGATCAACTCTTCCAGGGCTTGGTGCAGGGCCGCTTCGTCCAGGCCGCGGAGCCGCGCCGCGCCGGAGAGGTTGTAGAGCCCGCGATGGGGCGCCAGGCGGTCCGCCAGCCACAGGTCCCGCTGTGTGCGGTCCAGCAGTCGGGGCTCCGAAGAGGATGAAGGCTCGTCGTGCCCGGCTCCGACTCGCATCCGAGAGAGAGCCGCCTCGTTCGCCAGCCGTGCCGCCAGCACCTCCGCCAGGGACTCCAGGCTGGGGGCCTCCAACAGATCCGCCGGGGAGATCTGCAACGCCAGGCTTTCCTCCAGCGTGTGGGCCAGCTCCACCGCCGCCAGGGAGTCCAGGCCGAGGCTCGACAGCGGTGCGTCGGAGGGCACGGCGTCGGTCTCCAGGCGCGCGCTGCGGGCGGCCAGCTGACCGAGGGCGGCGAGGAGCACCGGGCTCCGGGCGTCCTCCGGCAGCTCGAACAGCTCTGCGCGCAGCGCTCCGGGAGCGGCGGTGGCCGGCGGTTCCGGCGCGAGGGGCGTGAGGCGGCTGCTGCCGATGGGGTGCAGCTCGCCGGCGACATAGAGCTGACGGCAGCGGTGGCGCTGGACCTTGCCGCTGGAGGTCCGTGGCAGGGTGCCGGCGCGCACCGCCACCACCTCCGTCGCCTGCACCTCGTGCTCCCGGGCGATGGCCTGGCGGATCGCCGCGGCCATCACCAGCGCTTCGTCCTCACCCAGCCGCGGCGGTCCTTCGAAGATCATCACCAGCTGCTCTTCGCCGTCCCCCTCGACGGCGAAGGCGGCGCAGGAGCCCGGCGGCAGCTGCGGGTGGGAGAGCTCGGCGGTGCGCTCCAGGTCGTTGGGATAGTGGTTGCGGCCGCGGAGGATGACCAGGTCCTTGATGCGCCCGGTGACGAAGAGTTGATCGCCGGCGAGGAAGCCGAGGTCGCCGGTGCGAAGGAAGCGCCGGTCCGGCTCTTCCTCCAGACGGGCGTGGAAGGTCTCCTCGGTGGCTTCGGGGCGCCGCCAATACCCTGTCGCCAGGCTCGGCCCGGTGACCCAGATCTCGCCGACGACGCCCGACCCAGGAGTGCTGGCTTCGACGAGCCGGCCGGTGTCCGGGTCGACGATGCGCACGGCGTGGCTCATCTTGCGGCCGACCTGCCCGCTGGCCACCAGCGTTTGGGCGCCGGCCTGGCCGGCCTCGGCGGGCACTACCCTGCCGGCGGCCAGCGCTCCGCGGTCGACGGTGCGCAAGACGGGAGCCTCGCTGCGGGGGCCGCCGGAGACGAAGAGGGTCGCCTCCGCCAGGCCGTAGCAGGGGAAGCTGGCGCGGGGATCGAAGCCGGCGCCGGCGAAGGCGTGGGCGAAGCGCCCAAGGGTGCCGCTGTGGATCGGCTCGGCGCCGTTGAAGGCCACCCGCCAGGAGCTCAGATCGAGGCTGGCGCGCTCCGCCTCGGGGACGCGCCGGACGCACAGCTCGTAGGCGAAATTGGGGCCGCCGCTGGTGGTGCCGCGGTAGCGGTGGATGGCCTCCAGCCAGCGCGCCGGCCGACGCAGGAAAGCACCGGGGGACATGAGGACGCAGCTGGCGCCGGCCCACAGGGGCTGCAGCACGCCGCCGATGAGCCCCATGTCGTGGTAGGTGGGCAGCCAGCTGACGATGACCGAGCTCTCGTCAAGCTCGAAAGCTTGCTGGATCAGCGCCTCGTTGTGGGCCAGCTGGGAGCCTTGCACCACCACGCCCCGGGGATCGCCGGTGGAGCCGGAGGTGTATTGCAGCAGCGCGGTTTCAGAGCCGTCCAGCACCGGCGGCTGCCAGTCCCGGCTGTCGGCGGGGTCGAGGTCGTCGGTGGTCAGCCAGCGGACGCTTCCTCCCTCGCCATGCTCGGCGAGCTCCGGCAGATCTTCGACCTTGCGTTGGAAGCCTTTCCGGGCGCCGCCGGTGGTGAGCACGAAGGCCGGCCGGGCGTCGGCGGCGATGGAACGCAGGCGCTGGTCCCGCCGCCGGGGCGGATAGGAGGGCACCGCCACCACCCCCGCCGTGAAGCAGCCCAGCAGGGCGGCGACGAAGTCCAGTCCCGGCGGGAAGAGCAGCAGGGCGCGCTCTCCGGCGGCGCCGGCGCGGTCCAGGGCCGCCGCCACCGACCGCGCCCGCTGCTCCACCTCCTGCCAGGTCCAGCGCGCCACCTCTTCCTCGCCGTCCCGCAGGAAGCGGTAGGCGACCTGGTCGCCGCGCCCCGCCGCCAGGCGGCGCAGCACGTCCGGCAGCAGGGGCAGGGTGCGGCCCGCGGCCTGGGGCGACTCGGGATGGCGGGTGAGGGTGGTCACGGTAGTTGTCGTTCCTCGGTTCGGCTTTCCTTAGGCCTTGGCTCCGGTCAGGACGGTGTCGAAGGGCACGCCCACTTCTTGCCCCAGGGCTTGGAGGTCCGCCACCACCGGCGGCAGCAGCGGGATGCCGGCGGCGGAGCGCTGGGCCTGGGCCTCCGCTTCCTTCTCGCCGGGGATGTAGATGCGCAGCTGGCCGGGGGCTTTCTTCGCCCCGCGGATCTCCGCCAGCAGCTGGCGGGCGTCGCGCTGGAAGTCCTCCAGCGGGCGGAAACAATCCACCCGCAGGGCGGCGAACCATTGGCCCAGGTCGGCGCCTTTGTCGCCGTAGACGTGGCGGCCCCAGGACGACCCGGTGAGGGGACCGCACATCAGGTCCACCAGCAGGCCCAGGCCGAAGCCCTTGTGCCCGCAGTTGGCCTCGCCGAGACCCCCCAGGGGCAGGATGGAGAGGCCGGAACGGGCGATGAGGCCGGCGATGAGACCGTCGAGCTCGGTGATGGGGTTGCCCTCGCCGTCGATGGCCCAATCACCCTCCACCGCCGCTCCCTCCCGCCGCAGCCGCTCCAGCTTGCCCCGGGGCACCACGCTGGTGGACATGTCGAGGACGTAGTCGTCGCCGTCGCCGCAGGGCAGCCCGATGCCGATGGGGTTGGTGCCGAACATGGGCTGGGCGCCGTGGGTGGGAGTGACCTGGGGCGAGGCGTTGCTGGTGGCGAAGCCCAGCAGGCCCTTGGCCAGGGGCAGGGTGGCGTAGTAGCCGGCGATGCCGAAGTGGTTGGTGTGCTGCACCGCCACCATGCCGACCCCCACCGTCTCCGCCTTGGCCATGGCCAGCTCCATGGCGAAGCGGGCGGCGGGCTGGCCGAGGCCGTTGCCGGCGTCCACCAGGGCGGTGGCGGGGCTCTCCTGCACCACCCGGATGTTGCGCCGGGGGTCGATCTTGCCGTCCCGGGTGCCGATGACATAGCGCCGCAGCCGGGCGACGCCGTGGGAGTCGATGCCCCGCAGGTCGGAGGCCAGCAGCGCTTCGGCGACGATCTCGCCCTGGTCGCGCTGGACGCCGGAGCTGGCCAGGCAGTCCACCACGAAGCGCCGGAGGTTTGCCACGGCGACGATGGTCGCCTCGGTGGGGGGTGGGGTCGCCTCGGCGGGGAAGGAATGGGGAGAGGTCACGGTGCGGATCTCCTGGAAAGTCGGGCCGGGTGGATGGCGGCCTCCGCCGCCGGCAGGCGTGCGGCGGCGAAGAGACGGACGATTTGCTCGCTCACCTGCTCTAGGCGTTCGCCGGTGCGGGCCAGGGCCTGTTCCAGGCTCTCGGGGCCGGCGCTGAGGGCGAAGCTGGCGACGACGCCGGACAGAGCGGTCTCGTGGCTCAGGTGTCCCGCCACCAGCGCCAGGGGCACCCCGGCCCGCTGCGCCAACCCGGCGACCACCGAGGGGAGCTTGTCCTCGAAGGACGAGGCGTCCATGCGGCCCTCGCCGCTGAGCACCAGGTCGGCGCCGCGCAGGTGCTCGTCGAGCTTTCCCAGCCGCGCCACCTCCTTGCCGCCGGCCAGCACCCGGGCGCCGGCGAAGGCCGCCAGCCCGCCGGCCATGCAGCCGGCGGCGCCGTACCAAGGGCGGTCGGCGATGGGGTGACCGTGGTGCTCCGCCAGCTCCGCGAGGCGCAGCAGGTTGGCTTCCAGGGCCGAATGATCTTCGGGCCGGGCGCCCTTCTGCGGACCGTAAACCGCCACATGGCGCTCGACCTGGGTGGAGACGTCCGCCAGCACGGTGATCTCGGTCTCCGCCAGCCGCGGGTCGAGATCCGCGAGGTCGATGGCGGCGAGCTCATCGAGGCCGGCGGGATGGGGCGGGAGAGCGTTTCCCGCGGCATCCCGGAACACCGCCCCGAGGGCCGCCAAGGCGCCGGCGCCGCCGTCGATGGTGCCGCTGCCGCCGGCGCCCAGCACGATCTTGCGGGCGCCCTGGTCGAGGGCGGCGCGGATCAACTCGCCGGTGCCGCCGGTGTCCACCTGCAGCGGATCTCGGTCCTCCGGTGCCAGCCGCCGCAGGCCGCTGGCCTCGGCCATCTCCAGGATGGCGGTGGTGCCGTCGTCGGAGAGCGCCCATCGGGCCTCCACCGGGCGGCGGCGGGGGTCGACCACCGTCGTGCGTTGGAGGCGGCCTCCCAGCAGCTTCATCAGCACCTCCAGGGTGCCGTCACCGCCGTCCGCCAGCGGCACCGACACCACGTCCGCCCGCGGGGCGCCACGGCGCACGCCGGCGGCCATGGCGGCGGCCACCTGCGGCGCCATCAGCGCGTCGCGAAAGCTGTTGGGTGCGAGGACGACTTTCATCGAGTGACTCTCTTTCAGCTCCCCAGCCGCTGGCGCAGGGAGCGCAGCCGCTTCACCGCGTCGTCGAGGTGGGCCTCCGGGGCGGCGTAGGAGATGCGCACGAAGCCTTCGCCGCCGGCGCCGAAGCCGTTGCCCGGGACCACACCGACCTTGGCGTGCTCGAGCAGGTAGCGGGCCACCACTTCGCTCTCCGGTCCGGGCTCCTCGCCGATGGCGAGCAGGCGCTGGTACAGGCTGCGGACGTCGACGAAGGCGTAGAAGCCGCCCCGGGGCGGTCCCGCCGGCAGGTCGAAGCCGTCGATGGCGGTGAGCTTTTCGAGGAAGCGCAGGCTCTTGGCCTGGAGCTCGCTGCAATGCCGGGCCACCAGGGTGTCGGTGGTGGGGTCCGCCAGGCCGGCGGCGGCTCCCTCCTGCACCAGGGTGCCGCCGGCCAGGCATTGGAAGGTGTGGGCCTTGGTGGCGGCGTCGACGATGTCCGGGTGGGCGAGCATCCAGCCGATGCGCCAGCCGGTCATGCCAAAGCGCTTGGAGAAGCTGTTGACCAGGATGGTCCGCCGGGTCTCCGGCTCCAGCAGCCGGGCGGGGACGTGCTCGCCCTCGAAGAAGAGGGAGTCGAAGACCTCGTCGTGCATCAGGTGGATGCCGCGATCCTCGACGATGCCGAGCAGCTCCTCGAGGGTGCTGCGGTCGTAGACGGTGCCGGTGGGGTTCTCCGGCGAGTTGAGCATCAGCAGCTTGGTGCGCTCGCTGAGGTGCGCCTCGAAATCCGCCGGATCGAGGCGGAAGCGCCGCTCCGGCCGGGTGGCGATGCGCACCGGCCGCCGCCCCAGCACTTTGACGATGGGCTCGAAGAGCATGTAGCAGGGGTCGGGGATGACAACTTCGTCGCCGGGGTTGGTGAGGGTGAAGACGGTGAGCCAGAGGGCGCCGGCGCCGCCGTTGGTGACCAGCACCTCGGAGTCCGGATCCACCTCCAGGTCGTAGCGCCGCCGGTAGTAGCCGGCGATGGCCTGGCGTAGCGCCGGCAGGCCGCGGGAGTGGGTGTAGCGGTCGTAGCTCGGCGACGGATCCTCGGTGCGCTCGCCGAGGCGCGCCACCAGCCGATCCAGCACCACCGCCGGCGGACCATAGCCGGGCTCGCCGACGGTGAGATTGACGATGGTCGGGTCGCCGGCGATGGCGTCGGAGATCTTCTTCGACGGATGGGGCCGGCAGGCCAGCAGGTCCTGGTTGAGGAACGGGCTCTCCGCCATGGTGGTGCTCATGTTGATGCTCTCTCGGTCGTTCGCTAGCCGTTTATCGGCGCCGGTCTTTCATGGATGCTGGGCCGGGGCGGCCATGGCCGCCTCGAAGGCTTCCAGCAGGTGGTCGATGTGGTGCTCGGCGACGTTGCCCAGATGGCCGATGCGCAGCAACCGCTCTTTGAGGTGGGCTCGCCCCTGGGCGATGAACACCTGGTGCTCCTGCTCCAGCCGGCGGCGCACCTCGCTGGCGGAGAGCTTCTCCGGCAGCAGCACCGAGGTCACCGTCGGCGAGGCGTGGGCGTCGTCGGCGAAGCCTTCGAGGCCGAGCTCCAGGAGGCCTCCGCGGCAGCGGTCCGCCAGCCGGCGGTGACGGCGGTAGACCTGCTCCAGGCCCTCGTCGGTCATCAGCTGGAGCGCCGCGTCGAGACCGTAGACGCTGCCCATGGCGGGGGTGTAGGTGGTGGTGCCCTCCGCCACCGCCGCCGCCATCTTGGGGAAGTCGAAGTAGTAGCGTCGCTGGGCGCCGCGTTCCGCCGCCGCCAGGGCGCGGGGGCTGGCGGCCAGGATCACCAATCCCGGCGGTGCCATCAGGGCCTTCTGGCTGGCGGTGAGGACGATGTCCAGCCCCAGCTCGTCCATGTCCACCGCCGTGGCGCCGACGCTGCTGACGCCGTCCACCAGCAGCAGGGCGTCGGTCTCTTCTCGCACCACCGCCGCCAGCTGCGGCAGCGGGTTGAGCACGCCGGTGGAGGTCTCGTTGTGGGTCAGCAGCACCGCCGCCACGGAGCCCGCGGCGCGCAGGGCACGGCGCAGGTCGTCGGGGTCGGTGGCCCGGCCCCAGGGGACGTCCATGGGCACCACCTCGGCGCCGAAGGTGGCGGTCACCTCGGCGAAGCGTTCGCCGAAGTGACCACAGCGCACCGCCAGCACGCGGTCGCCGGGGGCGACGGTGTTGAGCACCGCCGCCTCCAGACCGCCGGTACCGGAGGCGGTGAACGGCAGGATGGTGCCCCGGCGGGTGCCGAAGACCTCGCCCAGGCGCTCCACCACCCGCCGCAGCCGGTGGCGGAACTCCCCGCTGCGATGGCTCACCATCTGCTCGCCCACGGCCTCCAGCACCGGCCCCGGGAGCGGGGTCGGGCCGGAGATGCGCAGGTTGCGCGAATCGGGGATTCGCGGGTCGGAGGTCACTGCCAGAAGATCCTCAGGTCCTGGGAGCGCCGATGGGCCTCGTATTTGGAGAAGGCGTCGAGGACATCGGTGGTCATGATCAGGTTCGAGGGCTTGCCCGGGCGCACGCCCCACAGGCCGTCGTCGGCGGTGTTGTTCGCCAGCCAGCCGATGGCGTCGGAGACCACCTTGGGCAGCCGCGGGTCCGGCACCACGCTGTAGGTCAGCAGCAGCGCCCGGGCGGCGTCGCAGGTGTGGTCGACGTGCTGTTTGTCCCAGGAGCCGTCCTCCTCCTGCTCCCCCACCAGGTAGTCGATGGCGTTCTGGATCGGCGCCGCCGGGCCCTGGGCGAAGAGCACCATCTTCGGCAGCAGGTGGGAGGTCGGTCCCACGGGAGCCTCGTAGGCGCCGGTGTCGTGCCAGGAGCCGTCCGCTTCCTGGGAGCGGTCCAGATGCGCCGCGGCGCGGGCCAGGGCGAGGCGGGCCTCGGCGTGAATCTTGGCGGTCTCTTCGCCGAAGGACTCCTTGAGGGCGTAGTGCAGCAGGCCCATGGAGGAGCTAGTGGCGTCCCGCGGTCCCCAGACCTCGTCCTTGAAGAAGCCTTCCGGATCCTGCTGGCCGAGGACGTGGAGGATCGAGCGCTTGGCGGCCTGGAGGTAGTCCGGGCGGCCCAGCTCGCGGTGGGCGCGGATCAGGTTGCGGGCCCCGAAGCAGGTGTTGCGCACGCCGTGGCGCTCGTCGTTGGCCGCTTCGCCCCAGGAGCCGTCGTCCTTCTGGCAGGCGAGGAGGGCGTCGAACTCGTCCACGTACTCCTCCACCAGCCCGATCTGCAGGATCACCCGCAGCACGTGGTTGGCCAGGTCGAGCTTGCGGGCCTCGTTGGTGGCGAAAGACCATTCCTCCTTCCGAGGCACCATGCCGTCGCGGAAGAGGTCCTGGATCGCCTCTTTGGTCATGGTCTGAGGGTCGACTTTCTGTACGGCAACGCTGGTCATGAAACGTCCTCCAAAGCTGTTGTCAGCGGTTCTGGTTGGTCTTGACTCGATGGTGAAAACTCGTTCGAAATTCTCCGGATCCGTGGGCTAGCTGGTTATTTGCCGTGGCCGGCGGATACCGGTTGGGGTCCAGCGGCGGCGGGGGCCGGGATGTACTCGCGCTCGGCGGCTTCGATGGCGCCGAGGCGTACCAGCTCGTAGATATCCGTCAGCGGTACGGTGGCGTCGTCCACGGAATTGCCGACACCGGTGCGGCGCAGGGTCTCGAGGGTCGAGCGCATGGCCTGGATCGCCGCGCGGATGCTCTGATTGGGGAAGATGGCCAGGCGGTAGCCGTAGCTCGTCAGCTCGTCCAGGGAGACCTGGTTGTAGAGGGTGGGGATGGCCACCAGGGGGCAGCTGCCCTTCCAGCCGGCGAGGAATTCCTTCAGCGGCGGGAAGGCCTTGGCGTGGACCACGATGGCGTCGGCCCCGGCAGCGGCATAGGACTCGGCGCGGTGCCAGGCGGCCTCCAGCCCCTCGCCGGCGATGAGGGATTCGATGCGGCCGATGACCAGGAAGTTGGAATCCTCCCGGGTGTCCACCACCGCGCGGATCTTGCCCGCCATCTCCTCCGCCGTCACCAGCTCCCGGTTCTTGCGTTCGTAGAGGCTGCAGCGCTTGGGGTACTCGTTGTCCTCGATACACACGCCGGCGGCGCCGGCGCGCTCCAACAGGCGGGTCATGTGGATCACATTGATGGCGTTGCCGAAGCCCGAATTGCCGTCCACGATCACCGGTAGCTCGGTGGCGTCCACCATGCGGCGGACGATGTCCACGGTCTCGGTCATGGTTACCAGGTCGACGTCGGCGACGCAGCGGCTGGCCAGGGAGATGCCGAAGCTGCTGGCCCAGACACCGTCGAATCCGGCCTCTTCCACCAGTCGGGCGCTGAGTCCGTCGTGGGCTCCCGCCAAGACCGCGATGCGGTCCTCCAGCAGGCTTGCCCGCAGTTTTTTGCGCGATTCCTTTCCCATCTCAAATCACCTCAAATTCAAACATTGGTTGTCGACACCGAAGCCCGGCTCCCTTGCGGGGAATCCATCCAACAGTGGGCGAAGGGGGTCTTCATGATCACCAGGCCTCGATGAAGACTCGTTCCAGATCTCCCGCGTCCATGGGCCGGGGGTTGGCCGCCAGGTGGCGCTGGTCGTCGGCGGCAATGGCCGCCATGCGGGGGATCGAGTTGCGTTCGACTCCGGCGTCCCGCAGGCGGGTGGGGACTCCCGCCTGCTGGGCCAGCCGTCGCAGGGCGGCGGGCAGGTCGTCGGTGTCGAAAATGCTTTGCAGCCGCGCCACCTTGTCGGCGGCGGCGGGTCGGTTGAAGGCCACCACCGGGGGCAGCATCAGGGAGTTGGCGACGCCGTGGGGGAGTCCCCAGATGCCGGACAGGGGGTAGCCGCAGGCGTGCACCGCGGCGGTGCCCACCGGCGAGAAGGCCAGCCCGGCGAGGAGGGATGCCTCCGCCATGCCGTCCCGGGCTTCCGGCGCGCCGTCCTGCACCGCCGCCACCAGATGTTGGCGAATCAGGCGGATGGAGCGCTCGGCGTAGAGATCGCAGATCGGGTTGGCGCGCCGGTTGGTCCACGCTTCGATGGCGTGGCAGAGGCTGTCGAGGCCGCTGGCGGCGGTCACCGCCGGCGGGCAGGTGTCGGTGGCGGCGGGGTCCACCAGGGCCAGGTCGGGGACCAGCATCGGGTCCTTGACCCCGCGTTTGGTGCCCGCCTTGCGGTCGGTGAGCACAGCGTCCTGGCTGACCTCGCTGCCGCTGCCGGCGGTGGTCGGCAGCATCACCGTCGGCAGGCCTTTGCGGCCCACGTTGCGGATGCCGTAGAGCTCGCCGATGGGGCGCAGGTCGATGGCCAGTACCGCCGCCAGCTTGGCGAGGTCGAGGGCGCTGCCGCCGCCGAAGCCCACCACCGCCTGGACGGACTCCCGCCGCGCCAGCTCCGTGGCCTCCGCCAGCTCGTCCTCGCCGGGCTCGGCGGGAGTGCCGGCGAAGAGCACGGTCTCGATCTCGGCGCGGCGCAAGCTCGTCTGCAGCTCGTCCAGCGCCGGCCGGCCGGGCATGCCGCGGCTGGTGGCCAGCAACACCTTGCGGTGTCCCAGCTCCCGCAGCACTGGCCCGGTCTGGGCCACGACGCCGCGGCCGAGCTCGATGCGCGGCAGGCGGTGCAGGCTCACCATGCCTCGCCCTCCTGCAAGGACTGAGCGAAGCGGCGGGCGATTTCCGGTGGCTCGACGTCCACCCGCCGGCCCGGGCCGGGCTCCTCGGGGGAGACGTGGACGTGGATCAGCGACGGGCCCTCCAGGTCCTGCCACTCCCGAGCCAGCCGGCGCAGGGTGGTCTCGTCGTCGCAGGCTTGGGCCCGGGCGTAGCCGCAAGCGAGGGCGGTGGCGGCGAAATCCGCCGCCGGGGACACCGTCGGTTGCCCGCCGGTGGCGCCGTAGGTGCCGTTGTCGAGCACCACGTGGAGGAAGTGCCGCGGCTGCCATTGGCCGACCATGGGCAGGATGCCCATCCCCATGAGCAAGTTGCCGTCGCCGTCGAGGACCAGCAGCCGTTGGTCCGGCCGGGCCAGGGCGGCGCCCAGGGCGATGGCCGGCGCCAGCCCCATGGAGCCGAGCATGTAGAAGTGGTGGGGCCGGGCCTCGCAGTTGAAGCCCTCCCGGGAGATGTAGCCGTTGGCCAGCACCGCAGGCCGCTGGGGGTCGGTCTCCTGGTAGACGGCGGCGATGGCCTCGCGGCGCAGCATCAGAGTGGGCGTCTTGGGAGCCTGCGCGCTCATGGGGAGCCCTCCTCTTCGCTCTCTCGCCGCTCGAATTCCTTCGGCCGCACCACCAGCGCCGCCAGGTCGCCCTCGTCGTGGAAGGCGGGGTCGAAGGCGTCGCCGGCGCTGAGGAAGCGCCAGCGCACTCCCAGGGTTTCGAACAGTGCGGGCATGCGGGCTCCCAAGTCCACGTGCTCCGGGGCATCGGGCCCGTGCCCGCGCCAGCTGACGATCAGCAGCACCGGCAGCTCGTACATGCGCTGGAGGGAGAGGAGGGCGTTGATGGAGACTCCGAGACCGGAGTTCTGCATCAGCACCACCGGCCGGCGGCCGGCCATGGTGGCGCCGGCGGCGAGCCCCACCGCCAGATCCTCCCGGGTGGCCGGGTAGTACGCCAGGTCACCGTTCCCCAGGGCCGCGTAGAGGGGGTTGAGCAGGCTGCAGGGAACGCCGGTAAAGAAGTCGTAGCCCAGGGCTCCGAGTTGCTCGAGGCAGGTTCGGGCGTGCTCGACGACGGCGGCGGGCTGGGAGTGGACGGAGCTCACGGGGTCTCTTTCTCCAGGAGTGGGATCTCCACAGTTCGGTACAGGGCGATCATTCGGTCCTCAGGGCGTTCATGGGGTCGATGCGGGTAGCCCGCAGCGCCGGCACCAGGGTGGCCAAGAGGACCACCAGGAGCAGCGCCAGGGGCACCGTGAGCAGCGTCACCGGGTCGTAGGCGGGGACACCGTAGAGCAGGCTGTCGAGGGTGCGAACCCCGGCGAGGGTGGCCACCAGCCCCACCACCACGCCGAGGGCGGCGAGGCGCAGGCCCTGCAGGACCACCAGCCGCAGCAGGTCGACGCGGCGGGCGCCGAGGGCCATGCGCACCCCCATCTCCTGGTGCCGCTGGGCCACCGAGAACGAGAGCAGGGCGTAGACCCCCACCGCCGCCAGCGCCACCGCGATGAACGCCGCCAGGGAGAACATCACCAGGCTGAAGCGATTGGGTCCCAGGGAGCTGGCTACCCGCTGGTCCATGGTGGCGATGTCGAAGGCGGGTTGGTCCTTGTCGAGGGCCCAGATCTGCTGGCGCACCGGCTCGATGAGGGTTTCCGGATCCACCGCCGAGCGCACCACCACCGCGGTCTGGATGCGCGGGTTCTGGCTGTAGGCGAAGTACAGCTGACCCTTGGGCTCGTCCTCCAGGCCATAGTGGTGGATGTGGTCGACGACGCCGATGACCCGGCGGATGAGGTCCGTCTCCTTCACTCGCACTTCTTTGTCCAGGGGATCCTCGTCGGGGAAGAGGCGCTCCGCCAGGTTGCGGTCGAGGATCGCCACGTGGGGGGTGGAGAGGTCGTCGCCGGGTTGGAAGTCCCGGCCGGCGACGATGCGGGCGCCCATGGTCTCGAAGTAGCCCGGCGAAGCGGAGCGCAGGTCGACGAACTCCTCGTCCTCGGGGCGGCTGGGGCGGCCCTCCGCCAGCACCGGGTACGACCAATAGGCGTCGGTGAAGGGCAGGTGGGAGACCACTCCCGCGGAGGTGACGCCGGGGAGCTGCTCGATGCGCTGCAGCAGCTCGGTGAAGAAGGCGGCGCGGTCGGCGCGGTGGCCGTAGCGGTCGCCGGGGAGGTCGATGCGCAGGGAGAGCACGTTCTCGGCGTCGAAGCCCGGATCCACCCGCTGGAGCTCCTGGAAGCTGCGCAGCAGCAGGCCGGTGCCCACCACCACCACCAGCGCCAGAGCCACCTCGGAGATCACCAACAGGCTGTGGAGCTTCTTGCCGCTGAGGCTCGACATCATGCCCCGGCCGCCCTCCCGCAGGGTCGGCGCCGAGGCGTTGCGTGCCGCCCGCAGCACCGGCACCATGCCGGTGATCACCGCCGTCGCCAGGGAGACCACGACGGCGAAGGCGAGGACCGAGGGATCGAGGCTGGCCTGCTCCAGCCGTGGGATGCGCCCGGGGTCGAGGGCGATGATGGCCTTCAGGCCCCAGAAGGCCAGGATCAAACCCGCCGCACCGCCGAGCAGAGCGAGGACCACCTGCTCGGTGAGCAACTGGCGGATCAGACGGGTGCGGCTGGCCCCGAGGCTGGTGCGCAGGGCGAGCTCGCGGCTGCGGGTGGCGCCGCGGGCCAGCAGCAAGTTGGCGACGTTGCCGCAGGCGATGAGCAGGACCCCCACCACGGCGGTCATGAGCAGCAGCAGGGGTGTCTTGATCCCCTCCACCAGATGGCTTCGGAAGGACACCAGGTTGAGACCCCAGGCGCGGTCCCGGTAGCTGTCGGGGTATTTCTCCTCCAGCCCCTCGGCGAGGGAATTCATCTCCGCCTGGGCCGCCGACAGGGAGACGCCGTCCTGCAGCCGGGCGAGGACCCGGAAGCTGCGGTAGTTGCGGTTCATGGACGCGTAGTCGAAGGGCATGGCGAGCCACAGATCGACGTCGCTGGGCAGGTGGTCGTCGGTGGGCAGCAGGGTGAAGTCGGCGGGTAGCACCCCCACCACCCGGTAGGCCTCGCCGTCCACCTGGATGGTGCGCTCCAGGATCTCCGGGTCACCGCCGAAACGGGAGCGCCAGAAGTCGTAGTCCAGCAGCACCGCCTTGGTGCCGGGGCCTTCTTCCTCGGGCAGGAAGGTACGGCCGAGGGCGGCCTCGACGCCGAGCAGGGGGAAGAGGCTGGGGGAGGCGCCGAGGGCGCGCACCTGCCATGGATCTCCCTCGCCGGTGATGGTGAAGGTGCCTTCGAGCAGGCTGGAGACGTGGCTGAGGAGCTGGTCCTGATCCTTGAGGTCGAGGTACTCCGGGCCGGAGACCATGGTCGGCAGCAGCCCCTCGGCGCCGAGGTCCGTTTCCACCAGCATCAGCCGGTCCGGGTGCTCGTAGGGCAGGGGCTCCAGCAGCACCGTCTGCACCAGGCTGAAGATGGCGGTGGCGGCACCGATGCCCAGTCCCAAGGTGAGGATGGCCACCAGGCTGAAGCCCGGTTTCTTGACCAGCCCCCGGAGGGCGAAGCGCAGGTCGTGAAGTAGCTCTTCCATCAGCTCTCCTCGCCGCCCACCCGCAGCCCGGGATGCTCGGCGTTGGCGCCGCCCTCCGCCAGGTCCACCGCCACCACCCGCAGCTCGCTGGTGTAGTGGTTGCCCTCGGCGTCCTGGAGCCAGCAATCGTCGAAGTCGGGGAGCATTTCGGAGACGCCCAGGCGGATCTCCTCGCCGCCGCGGTCGATGGCCCGGCGGGCGATACGGCAGAAGATCTCCACCGCCGGCGGGCTGTCGAAGTCGACGAAGAAGGGTTTGTTCTCGTACGGCGAACGGGCGAAGACGAAGCGCGGGATGCCGTGGCTGCGGGCCCAGCGGCGGGCCCCCAGGAAGCGCTCGGGCTCGGTCTTGGCGCCGGGGAAGTCAAGCTCCGCGGCGGGGATGCGCCAGCTCTCCCGCTGCACCACCATGCGGTCGATGGTCACCCGCGGAACGTGGGGCGCCTTGGGCATGACCCGGAAGCTGTTGATGGTCTGGGCGGAAAAGGCTGCGTCGAGGAAATCCATGACCTGGAAGTCGTAGCTGCCGTCGAGGCTGCGGATGTGCAGCTGGCCCTCGTCTTCCAGGACCACGAAATCACCGATGCGCACGGTGGGGGCCTCGGGATCCGCCGGCGGCTCGAGATCGAGGGAGATGCGCAGGTCCTTGCCGGTGACCAGGCCGTAGTCCAGCCGCGCGGTGGTGGTGGAGAGCTGTTGGACGCCGGTGAGCAGGGTGGTCTCGTCGTCGCTTCTGCGTCGCGGCAGCCAGGGCACCACCGTGGGCTCCGGGATGTCCCGCAGCACGGCGTCCAAGAGCACCGCCGGATCGGGATGGGACTCGGAGAACAAGCGGGTGCGCAGAGTGTTGGTGGAGAGGTGGATCTCCCCGAGGACGAAGCCGAACTCGCCGCGGCGGATGGCTTCAGGGCTCTCCGCCCGCAGCAGGACGTCGGGGCATTGCTCGCGGGCGTGCTTCCAGCCCGGCCCCGGTGCCGGCAGCGCTTCCTCCAGGCGCCGGCGCACCTCGGCGCTGCTGCGCTCCACCCGCCGCTCGTCACCCTCCAGATCGAGGATCTTCGCCCAGCGCTGCTGCATCTCGGCGGCGACCTCGGCGACCATGTCGATATTGGCTTGGAGCAGAATGGGCTGGATGCCGTGGAAGTATTGAAACAGGGGGATCACCGCCTGACCGCTGGCCTCCCGCAGCTGCCGATAGGCTTCCGTGAGTTGTTCGGTCCAGCGGCGGGAGAGTTCGTAGGTGAACCACCGGGCGCTCATCAGAATCAGGCTCAGGGGTGGCCCCAGCTCGTCCAGCACCGCCGGCCCCAGCTCCAGCCGGATGTCCCGGCGGCAGTCCTGGTGGATCAGGGTGCGGGCGGCGTAGGTCTTGCCCCCGAGGCGGGTGGCGCTGCTGCCGGTGACCTCGGTGAACCACTCTTCGAGGGCTTCCAGGGCTTCGCCCAGCTGATCCGCGTCCCCGGCGGCGGCGATGCGGTCCCGGTGGGCTTCGAGCTCGTCGAGGCGCGCCAACCGCGGCTCCCTCAGCTCGGGATCGTCGATGGCTTCGAGGCGCTGGCGCAGCACCCGTTCCGGCCGCCGCACCATGGGTAGCTCCGGTTGCCACAGGAGCATGCCGGTGGAATGCATGGCGGTGAGCAGGGCCATCACCGCCTCGGGGCCTTCGAAGCCGAGCTGCGGATCCGCCGCCAGGTCCTGGGCGATCTGGCGGGCGGAGCGCCGGCCGTCGCAGGCCTGGAAGACCGCCAGCTGCTGCTCGCTGAGCTCCACCGCCTCGCCCTGCATGGGGATGTACTGCCGGCCCCGCAGGACGAAGAAGGGCATCACTCGCGGCAGCCAGTAGGGGCGTAGCTCTTCGCCTCCCAGGAGCACTTCCGCGACCTTGTCGACGCACCAATTCTCGAAGCGCACGATGCGTTCTGCCACCAGGTCTTCGCCGGCTTCGAAGACCAGATCGTCGCCGGTGGCGGTGAATTGTCCCCAGCCCATGGGGCCGAACCAGCCGATGGTGTCGTTCTTGGTGCAGTAGCGTTGGAGGTAGGCGGTCACCACCTGCTCGTGCTGGCGCTCCTGGGAGTTGCGGGAGCCGTCGGCGGGTTGGCGCAGGAGGGCGTCGACGCCGGTTTCCAAGGCGTGGCGGTTCTGCCAGGAGAGGGCCTGGCGGAAGCGGTCGTCACTGGCGATTTCCCGCAGGTGCCCGGCGAGCTCCACCATGCCGTCGTCAAAGCTCTGGCCGAAGGCGGCGGTCTCCGCCTCGAGGCGGTCGCGGGCTTCGGCAAAGCGTTCGACGGCCGAGTCGATGGCCGCGTTGGTGGCGGGGCCGGTGACGTCCCGCTTGCGGGGAGTCTTGCCCTTGTTGAGGCGGGAGATGGCTCCAATGCGCCGGAAGCGCTCGCGCTTCTCCAGCTCCTCCAGGCCGTCCCGCAGCTCTTCCAGGGCGGCCTCGCGGCAGGCCTCCAGATGACCCTCGGCGGCCAGCACGCGATCCGCGGCTTCGGCGACGGACGGTGACGCCAGGCGCAGAACTTCCCGAGCCGGGAATCCCGCACCGCGCAGGCAGAACCACCGCCACAGGCCCCAGCGCTCTCCCGGAAGCGGTTCCAGGTGAGGCGGAAAGGTGCCGGTGTCGGCGTCCTCTGCGTCGGCAACGAGTTGAGAATGACTGCGGTCCATAGGGTCGACGTCCCTCCTGAGGGGTTCGGCAAGCATGGGTCGCGCGCCGGGCGCGCGAGAATTCCGGGAATTGAAAGCTTCAGGGGCTGGGGCCCATGCGCAGGGCCACCACACCATCCAGCACGCCGATGTCGGCTTCTTCTTTGATCTTCAGCTCACCGCCGAGGCGGTAGTACTCGCTGGCCGGAACCGGAAGTCCTCGCTTGACACCCACCAGAGTTCCGGATTCCAGCGGGTGGAGGGTCGTGCGGTCCGAATGGGGAGTCGGGCCGCTGCGCGGTGCCGAGTCGTGGACCACCAGGACCAGATCGGCGGCGGGACCGCCGAAGGGGGAGTCGTCGGTGGTGGAAACCGAGGCTTGGGCCAGAGGCTCGTAGCCCACCAGCGCCGCCCAATGGGCCTCGAAGCGGCGGAAGGAGTTGGTGGCCGGCTCGTAGCGGTACCAGCCGATCTGCAGCCACACCGCCGAGGCGCCCACCACCTGCTCCCGCAGCCAGTCCAGGTCGACCCGCTTCGAGCCCCCGGAATACTCCTCCGGATGGTAGGTCCAGCCGCGGTATTGGAGGGACTCGATGGTGTAGCCGTGATCCTCGACGTAGCGCTCGACGCCGCGCAGGAAGTTGCTCTCGTTGGTGCCGTGGGTCGAGGTGCGGAGATAGTCCTCGCTGGCCAGCGCCTCCACCAGCGCGCCTTGATCCGCCCAGTCTTCGATAGGCTCCGGGAGGAGCTTTTCGTAGCCGTTGCGTCCGAGCCACACCAGGGCGTTGCTCACCGACACCGGGCCGCAGTGGTAGCGGCCGCCGCCGAAGGCGATTTCCGCCCGCGGGTCGGTCTGCATCAGGTCCGGGGTGTCGGCGATCTTCTCCAGGTACCTCTCCGGCGCCTCCGCCGCCACCGGCAACCCGGCGAGGGATGCCAGCAGCAGGGCGCCGAGGAGCAGGTCGGCGCCGCGGCGCCGCGAGAGCCATGGAGAAGGGTTCCGGATCATTTGAAGTCCACGTCGTTGAGGGCGGGCATGAAGCGGCCGTTGAGGCTCTCGATCATGTAGGCGCGCATCTGCGCCAGGGTGCGGCGGTCGAGGGTCTCGTGCTCGAAGGCGTAGCTCGCCTGGTTCTCGCCGTAGAGGATGTAGTAATCCTTCCAATCGTCGGACAGCCAGGTGATGCCGTAGCGCTCGGGGTTGTGGTAGGGATCGGTTCCCGGCAGGGGGACGAAGTTGAATAGGTTGTAGCTGGAGAACGGCATCTTGATCAGCTCCCGCACCGACTCCCGCACCGTCTCCCAGGTTTCGCCGGGATAGCCGACGATGAGCCCCACCCGCACCTCGATGCCGTAGCGCCGGGCGATGCGAATGCCCTCCGCCATCTTCTGCACGTCCTTGCGGGTGTTCATCAGGTCCTGCATCGTCTGGCTGCCCGACTCGACGCCGCAGGCGACCATGCGGCAGCCGGACTCCGCCAGCAGGCGGCAGCGTTCCTCGGTGAGGTCGACGGCGCGGCAGTAGACCCGGTAGGGTCGGCCGAATTCCTTCAGCCGCGGTGCCAGCTGGCGGAAGAAACGCAGGTTCATCAGGAAGTTGTCGTCGATGAAGCGCAGGGCGTCGACGGAGTAGTCCGCGTCCAGCTGGTGGAGCTCGGCCATCACGTGGTCCACCGGGCGCAACCGCACCTTCTCCGCCAGCGCGGCGGTGAAGCAATAGGTGCAGCGGAAGGGGCAGCCGCGGCCGGAGAGGATGGAGAAGGCCAGGCGGCCGTCCACCACGCGGCTGTAGGAGTCGGTATCCACCAGCGAGTAATCGTTGAGGGGCAGGGCGCCGAGATCCAGGGGCGCCTGGGTGTGAACCACCGCCGTCTCCAGCTCCCGGCTCGCCATGGGGCCCACCAGATAGGCGATCTCCGCCTCCGCTTCGCCCACCACCACGTAGTCGAAATCCTCCGCTGTCTCCTTGGGCAGAGCCTGGGCGTGGGGGCCGCCGACCATGATCGGGGCCGAGGAGATCTCGCGGATCTGATCCCTCAGCTCCAGGGACTCGACGTAGGAGATGGTGAAGAGGGTGATGCCGTAGAGGTCGGCGTCGGGAATCCGCGGCTGACTGCCGCCGGCGAAATCCAGAATGGTCACCTCGTGACCCTCTTGGCGCAGCACGGTGCCGATTTGCAGCAACCCGATGGGCGGATCGATGCGGTCGTTGATCAGCTCCGGAGACGGCGGCCGCAGCAGGCAGATGCGCAGCGGTTGCACCTCCGCCGGGGGACCCAGGGCGGGGCCGGCTTGGGTTGAGCAGTCTCCGAGGATGTTGAGGTGGGCCATAGGGTTTCTCCGGGCGCTGCGACTCAGGCGTCGCAGTTGAGCATCGGCTCCTTCTTCAGCAGCCACTTGGAGAGGAACGAGCCTTTCCCGTCGTGGGCGATCATCAGGAAGATCGAGCGCACCCACCACTGCACCGTCGCGTTGGGCACGAAGCGGTACATGGCGCGGCGCAGGGGGTCGTTGAGGGCGAAGGTCCACATGGTGGTCATGAACAACCGATTGCCCAGGCGATTCCAGAAGTTGGTGTCGAAGCCGTCCGGATAGCGGCTGAGGTCGATGTTGGGCAGGGTCTTGCCCATCACCTTGTTGGCGAATTTGAGCCGCGTGGTCAGGGCGTGTTTCTTGTAGCGCATGGGCTTTTCCTGACTGCGCACGAAGGTCTCGCTATCCGCCGGCTCGAGGTAGAGGGCGCCGTCCTCGATGGCCGATTCGATGAGCGGTACCACCTTGCGGTTGCGCGCCGCGATCACCGACCAGCCTTCATCCTTGCGGTCCGTGAGCTCCTTGAGCCAGGCGTCCCCCACCACCACGTCGGCGGTCTCGTTCATCAGGTCCGAGCAGATGGTGCAGCGGTAGTTGGTGGTGAACGGGATGCGCGGCAGGAATTCGTAGATCAGCTTGCGCTCGACCTTGTCCTGGCCTTGAATGCGCACGTGACCCGGCCATTTGCCCTCGCGGTAGTCGATGCGTTCATTGGACTTGAGATCGATCTCCCAATCCCGGGCCTGGTCGACGATGGCCTTGAAGCCGGCGCAATAGCCGCAGATCAGTCCGATGCGCAGGACGATGGACATCTCCAGCCGCGGCAGCTTGCGCTCCATCAGCCGCAGCGAGCGCATGTGGCAGCCGAGGAGCACCACGGCGAAACGCTCCGTCGACGAGACCAGCTCGCGGAAGCGTTCGCCCATGGGCATGGGGTAGTACTTCGAGCCCCAGGCGTCCTCGATCTCCTCGCGGGTGCGGGCGATGAGGATGTCGTGCTGCATGGGGTCCTTCTTATTCGACCCCACCAGCAGCGCGCCGTCGATCTGGCCGCTCTCCAGCAGGTAGACCAGCAGGCCCGTGACCAGGCCGCCGGAGGTGCCGCGGCTGCGGATGGCGTCGTCGGTGGAGTAGCCGATCCAGGTGTCGGTGATGGCGCCGCCGCAGTACTCGTCGTAAGTCTCCGCCACGATGGGATTGCGCTCCCACAGCGACGGATCCTCCTGGACGCCGGCGCAAACCTGCACGCACAGGCTCTTGCATTTCTCGACGCACAGGGATTCGTCCTTGACCTTGGGGAAGTAGCGGTAGTGCTCGTCGCGGGTCAGGTCGATGGTGTCGTGGGGGCACATGGCGCCGCAGGCGCCGCATTGGGTGCACAGATCGTTTTCCACCACCGACTCGATGTTCAGCCAGTCGGGATTGATGTGGCACAGCGGCTCGCCGCCCTTGGGGGACGGCCGCCCCTTGGCGGTGTCGTGGATCGGGAGGGTGGCGTTCATGACGCGCTCGCTTCCGTGTAACCGAGGACGAAGCAGCGCTCGCCCAGGCGGTAGTAGTCAGAGAAGATTCCTTCGAGGGTGAAGCCGGCTCGCCGCCCGGCGTGCAGGGCGTCTTGCTCCTGCTCGCCGAGGAAGATGACGTGTTTCTGGGTGCCGGGCCGGGCGGCCGCTGCGGCTTCCACCGCCGATTCCAGGGCCATGCTCAGACAGGTGGGCCCGTCTTCGCCGGCCAGCAGGGGGTGGCGGATTTTGAATAGGGTGTGGTTCCGGCCGTTGCCGATGCCGTAGACCGAGAGATGGACGGCGGCGAGATTTTCGTCGTCCAGAGCCGCGCCGTACCAACCCTCCCCGCGGCCGGTGTGCCGCGCCGCCAGCTCCAGAACGTAGTCCTCGCTCTCCGGGCCTCCGAAGATGCTGTGGGGGAAGGGGTAATCCTCCGCCAGCCGCGCCACCTGCTCGAGGAAGTCCGAGTCTTCAGGACCGAAAAGAGACTCCCTCGTCGCGCGGGAGGCTAGGCTAGGTGACATCTCTCGCAGCCTAGGCATACTGGATAGTCCTCAAGTCGGTTCTCGTGGTGGTCGCGGATGAACTGCTCGTACACCGGGCCGTGGAGGATCTCCTCCAGGCTCTGGTGGCGGAGGTTGCCGAAGCGCACCTCGGCGTTGAAATCGAAGCAGCAGGGAATCACGTGGAGGTCCCAGGTCACCTGCAGGATCCGCCGGCGGTAGCCCCAGGTCACGGAGCATGGGATCTCGGTGTCGACGGTGTTGTAGCTGCGCCCGTTGCCGTAGTTGTGGAGCTCGCGCTCGCGCACCGTTTCGACACCCAAATCCGCCAGCCAGCGGCGGAAGGCCTCGACCTCTTCCTGAGAGCCCGGGGCTTCCACGTCGGGGTGGCTGGGGAAGGCGCGCACCACCACCTGGAACGTCTCCGGATAGGCCTGCTGGAGGCGGCAGAGGGTCTCGAGATTGCGCTTGGCCATCTCGAAGCCGTTGACCGCGTGCACCTGGCGGTAGGTCTCGGCGTCGAAGCCGTAGAAGCTCACCTCCACCTGCCGCAGACCGTTGGTCACCATGCGCTCCATCTCCTCCGGCTTGACCCGCGCGCCGAGGGTGGAGTAGATGCGCGGCTCGCTCTCCGGCCAGCGCTGGCGCACCAGGGCGATCTTGTCTGCCAGCTGGCGGTCGAGGAGGGGCTCACCGAAGCCGTGGAGGTCGACCCGCCCGCGGTGCTCGCCGACGCGGTCGAGGACCAGCGCCAGATCTTCCAGGGACATGAAGCCCTGGTCGCGGGTGTGCTGGTCGCGGGGACAGAAGAAGCATTTGTAGCCGCAGCGGTTGGTGTTCTCGATGCGCACCTCGGAGAACACCAGCGGGTGGGGGCCCGGCAGGGAAGAGGAGGCGGGGGCCTCCGTGGGTCGGGGGGGCAGCAGGGTGGGTGTCTGAGACATCGCTAAGGGGGGTCCCTCCGGGTTCACTCGGCGGCCGCCAGGGCTTCATTGGGATGAGTGGATCGGTCCAGCCAGGCCTCCAGCTGCTTCGCGACGGCGGGGATCGGGTGCCAGGCCGGCCGGGGATCGGAGGCCTTGGGAAGCCATAGGGCGGCGCTCTCGGTGCGAATCCGAGCCAGGGTACGGCGGGCGTCGTCGGCGGTATCGGCTCCCGCAAGGGCGATGCAGGGCACCGCCAGGAAGCGCTGCTCGAGGCGCTCTTCCACCGCCGGCCGGTGCTCGTCGAGACAGGCCACCAGCACCTCGCAGCGCTCGCCGCCGTCGCCGTAGAGGGCGGTCTCCAGGCGCTGTTCCAGATCGCCTAGGTCGTCCTCGGTGCCGTCGCCGGCGGCCAGGATCAGCGTGCCGTCGAAGCTCTCCGCCGGCGCCAGGGTGCGCTCGCCCCACAGGTATCCCCGGTTGACCTCCACCACCTCGCGGGAGTTGTTCTCCTCCAGCAGGCGGCACATGCGGTCGTAGTCCGGGCCCTTGACGTGATTGGGCGGATGGGAGATGTGGAAGGACTTGACCTCTTCGTCGTAGCGGTAGGTCACCCCGACGCGCTTGAGCCGCGCGGCCAGGTCCAGGTCCTCTTTGCCCCAGTGGTCGAAGCGCTCGTCGTTGCCGCCCAGGGCCACAAGGATGTCCCGGCGCATGGAGGCGAGGCCCGCGTGGTCGGCGGTGGCGACCCGCTCGCGGCCACGGTCGGTGGCATCGTGGAGGGAGTCGAGCTCCGCCTGGGTCTTGCCCCACAGCTGCTCGAAGGGCAGATCGATGACCCGGCCCCGGAGACACAGAGGCCCTGGCTCCTCCCGATGCTGCTGGGAAACGTATTGCAGACTCTCCCCGGCCTGGACGATCTCGGCGTTGTTGAACCAAACGTAGCGGCCGCGGGCGAGGCGGGTGCCGAGGTTCTTGACCAGCGCCGAGGAGAAATACTCACCGCCGTCCTGGCGATGCTGGCGGAGGTAGTGGATGGAGGCATCCGGGAAGCTGTGGCGCAGCCTCGCCACCACCTTCCGGGCGCTGTGGTCCGGGGAGTGGTCGTCCACCACGATGAGCTCGTAGCGATCTTGGGGAAAATCCTGCCGTAGAAAGGACAGCAGCGTCAGCTCGAGCTCGCGAGTTTGGTCGAAGCAGGCCAGGACGACCGAGATCTCCGGTGTCGGGGACGGTCCCAGCGCGGGAGAGCGGGGGGCGTCGGCTGCCGAAGTCGAGCTCATCGACTCCCAGCTCCCGGGACTAGCGACTCGTGGACGACACGGGAAATGAATTCACAGCATTGCATAGAGTGCCCCCATGGCCATGTTTATACGAACAGAGACCCAAGGAGGTTGCAGGCGATCGGCAAAAATCCGCCGGATCGTAGGAAGAGCCGCGCCTGGAAAATCGTCGGCGGCGAGGTAGGGAAGCTAAAGCCTCTCAGAACAGAGACTTGCGAGGGGCCAGCGCTGCATAGGGCCGGTACTCAGAACGACATTGGGCACTTCCGAGCCTCTCCACACACAATCAAATCATTGTTGCGACAACAGTCACAATCCATGAAAGATTGAGTATAGGCGCAAGAGGGGGCTGTGGCAATAGCCTGCCAGCTGAGGCGCGCCAAGGAGGCTTCGGACGGGGAGGCCGCAGCGGCCCCGGGGTTCGGTCTAGCGCCGCCGTTGGTGCTCCGCTTCCTGGGCGTCCACCACGCAGATGGCGGTCATATTCACGATGTCGGTGACCTCCACTCCCCGCTGCAGGACGTGGACCGGCTTGTCCATGCCCAGCAGCACCGGGCCGATGGCCTCGGCATCGGCCAGGCGCCAGATCAGCTTGTAGGCGATGTTGGCGCTCTGCAGCTCCGGGCAGATGAGGACATTGGCGGGACCTTTGAGATCGCACCAGGAGTAGCGGTCCTGGAGGATCGATTCCACCACCGCCGTATCCGCCTGCATCTCGCCGTCGATCTCCAGGTCCGGCCAGCGCTCCTTGGCGATCTCCACCGCCTGGCGCACCTTGCGCGCCGATGGGTGGCGGTTGGAGCCGAAGTTGGAGAAGGAGAGCATGGCCACCCGCGGCGTGATGTCGAAGCGGGCGGCGAAGCGGGCGGTGAGGGCAGCGATCTCCGCCAGCTCTTCGGGCTTCGGGTCGATGTTGACGGTGGTGTCGGCGAGGAAGATGAGTCGGTTCTCGAGAATCAGAATGTAGGCGCCGGCGACCCGCCGCACGCCCTCCTCGACCCCCAGGCATTGGAGCGCCGGCCGGATGGTGGCGGCGTAGTCCTGGGTGAGGCCGGAAATCAGCCCGTCGGCATCCCCCTGGGCCACCATCATGGGACCGAAGAAGTTGCGTGAGCGCAGCCGCCGCTGAGCGTCCTCCAGGGACATGCCGTCGCGGCGCCGGCGCTGGTGCAGAGCTTCGGCGTATTGCTCGAATTTCTCCGACTCCAGGTTGTGGACGATGGTCACCTGGTCCTCGGGGATCTCCAGCTCCTTCATGCGCTGGGCGATCTTCTCCCGCCGGGCCAGCAGCACCGGATGGGCGATGCCGCGGTCCACCAGGATCTTGGCGGTGCGCAGGATCTTCTCGTGCTCGCCCTCGGGAAAGACCACCCGCTTGGGATCCCGCTTGGCGCGGTCCAGCAGATCCCGCATCAGCTCGAGGCGCCGGGACACCAGGACTTCCAAGCTGCGCACGTAGGCTTCCATGTCGTCGATGGAGTGGCGGGCGACGCCGGACTCCACCGCTGCTTGCGCCACCGCCGGTGCCACCCGTAGCAGCACTCGGAAATCGAAGGGCTTGGGGATCAGGTACTCCGGGCCGAAACGCAGTCGTTCGAGCCCGTAGGCCTTGAGCACCGAGTCCGGCACATCCTCCCGGGCGAGCTCCGCCAGCGCCCGTACGGCGGCGAGGACCATCGCGTCGTTGATCTCCCGGGCGCGCACGTCGAGAGCGCCGCGGAAGATGAAGGGGAAGCCCAGCACATTGTTCACCTGGTTGGGAAAGTCGCTGCGGCCGGTGGCCATGATGACGTCGTCGCGGGCGGCTTGGGCGTCCTCGTAGCCGATCTCCGGCGTCGGGTTGGCCATGGCGAAGACGATGGGCTCGTCGGCCATGGAGCGCACCATCTCCTGGCTGACGATGCCTCCCACCGAGACCCCCACGAAGACGTCGGCGCCCTTCATGGCGTCCGCCAGGGTGCGCAGATCGGTGTCGACGGCGAACTCCTGTTTGTGGGGCGGCAGCTCGTCCTCGCGCGCGGTGTGCACCACGCCGCGGCTGTCGCACAGGATGGCGTTCTCCCGCCGCAGCCCCATGCGCAGGTAGAGGCGCAGGCAGCCGATGGCGGCGGCGCCGGCGCCGGAGAAGACCATGCGCACGTCCTCGATCTTCTTGCCCACCAGCTCCAAGGCGTTGACCAGGGCGGCACCGGAGATGATGGCGGTGCCGTGCTGGTCGTCGTGGAAGACCGGGATGTCCAGGCTCTCCTTGAGCCGGCGCTCGATCTCGAAGCACTCGGGAGCGCGGATGTCTTCCAGGTTGATGCCGCCGAAGGTGGGCTCCAGGAGCTCGACGGTGCGGATCATCTCCTCCACGTCCTCGGTGGCCACCTCCAGGTCGAAGACGTCGATGTCGGCGAAGCGCTTGAACAGAACGCCCTTGCCCTCCATCACCGGTTTGCCCGCCAGGGCACCGATATTGCCCAGGCCGAGCACCGCGGTGCCGTTGGTGATCACCGCCACCAGGTTGCCCCTGGCGGTGTACTCGAAGGCCTTGAGGGGGTCCTCGCGGATCTCCTCGCAGGGCACCGCCACCCCTGGGGTGTAGGCCAGAGAGAGGTCCCGCTGGGTGGTGGTGGGCTTGGTGGGGATGACTTCGATCTTCCCCTTCCTTCCCCGGGAGTGATATTCGAGGGCGTCGTCCCGATCTGGTGGTTTCATGACCCTGAGTCTACAGCGACGGGGGCCGTGGTTGCTTCTCTCGAGGCTCGAGCGACTTCCAACCAGGCCACGACTCCCACCACCGGTGGAAATTGACCGCCCACCGGGGATGACGTAGCCTCGTTTGGAAGTCCTCGGCCTTCGACCCCGAACCCCGAATCACGGACCGCCGGCCCACGCTCCAAGAGCCGACCGCCGGCCCGCATGCAAAGGAAGCAGCCTTGAGCCTGACCTACGGTGAATATCTGAAGCTGGAGCAACTCCTGGAGCTCCAGCGGCCGCTGTCCAGTGATCCTGAAGAGCACGACGAAACCCTGTTCATCATCATCCACCAGGTCTACGAGCTGTGGTTCAAGCAGGTCCTCCACGAGCTGGAGTGGTTGCAGGGTGCCCTGGAGGCCGATGACGTACCGCGCATCTCGGCCACTTTCAAACGCATCCTCACCATCTTCAAGACCCTGGTGGCGCAGGTGGACGTGCTGGAGACCATGACCCCGGTCTCCTTTCTCTCCTTCCGTTCGCGCATCGACAACGCCAGCGGCTTCCAGTCGGCGCAGTTCCGCGAGATGGAGTTCCTCCTGGGGCATCGGCGCAAGGGGATGATGCGCCACTACGAGGAGGAGCAGGGAGAACAGAGCCGCCTGCAGCAGGCGCTGGAAGGTCGCAGCCTGTGGCAGAGCTTCCTGCGCTATCTGCGCCATCACGATTATGAGATCCCCACGGAGCTGGCGGACGGCGTTCAAGAGACCTCCACCGAGCCATCGCCGGAGGTCCAGCGGGAGCTGATCCGGGCCTACCGCCACGACGACGCGGTGCGAGAGGTCTGCGAGCGCATGGTGGACCTGGACGAAGGGCTCCAGGAATGGCGCTACCGCCACGTCAAGATGGTCGAGCGCACCATCGGCTTCAAGCGCGGCACCGGTGGCTCCTCCGGCGCGGACTACCTGCGCACCACCATCTTCCAGCCTTTGTTCCCGGATCTCTGGGCGATCCGTACCGATTTGTAAAGGAGCTTCTATGAGCCCATCCGAGCTCGAAAAAGGGGGCGCCGGCGGCATCGTGACCGCGCCGCAGCTGTACTCGAATCCCAACGCCTTGGCTCCGGATTACTCGCGCTTTCAGGTCGCCCGGCGGCTGCTCCTCACCGGCCACTCCCACCAGGCCTGGCCCGACTGCGCCTTCGAGGGGCAGCAGCGGGCGTGGCTCGACGCTGCGGAGTTGGTGGACGAGAAATGGTCCCGCGCCTTCGAGCAGGCGGATCGGGTGCGTCGAGGGTTCGCCGAGTTGATGGAGGACGACACGGGCCTCTACGCCCTGGGGGCCAACACCCACGAGCTGCTGGTGCGCTTTCTCTCCGCCCTGCCCCTACGTCAGCGCCCCCGCCTGCTGACCACCGACGGCGAATTCCACACCATCCGCCGTCAGCTGGCGCGGCTCGAGGAGGATGGCTGGCTGGAGGTGCGGCGAGTATCTTCGGCGGTGGCGTCGGAGGTGGTGCCGCGGCTGATGGAGGAGCTCGACGATCGCACCGCCGCGGTGCTGGTCTCGGCGGTACTCTTCCGCAACGCCCATCGGGTCGAGGGGCTGGGAGAGCTCGCCGCCGCCTGCCGGCAGCGGGGGGTGGAGCTGTTGGTGGACGTCTACCACGCCCTGGGGGCCATGCCCTTTCCGCTCTCCAAGCTGGGGTTGGAGGACGCCTTCGTGGTCGGAGGGGGCTACAAATACTGCCAGCTGGGAGAGGGCAACTGCTTCTTGCGCTTTCCGCCGCCGGCGGCCTCGGGGCGCGAGTTGCGGCCGGTGATCACCGGCTGGTTCAGCGAATTCAGCGCTCTCACCGCCTCCGGGCCGGAGGGGCAGGTGACCTACGGGGAGGGAGCCGACCTCTTCGCCGGCTCGACCTACGACCCCACCAGCCACTATCGGGCCGCGGAGGTTTTCGACTTCTTCCGCCATCGCGGGTTGACGCCGGAATTTCTCCGCGAGGTCAGCCAGCACCAGGTGGGCCTGCTGGCGTCGGAGGTCGACGCCTTGGACCTACCCCCGGAATTGCTCACCCGGGATCGGTCCGTGCCGCTCTCGGCGTTGGGAGGCTTCTTGGCCCTGCAATCTCCCGCCGCCGGGGAGCTCTGTGCGGCCCTTCGGCGGGCCGGGGTGCTGGCGGACTATCGGCGCGATGTTCTACGCCTCGGGCCGGCGCCCTATCTCACCGACGACCAGCTGCGGGAAGCGGTTGCTCATCTGGGGGAGGCTGTGGGCGGTCTCGCTTAGCTGCGACAGAGGGCAGCTGCGACGGCGGGCGGGCATGGGCTACACGACACCCCGGCGGTCTTGTTGAGAAGACCGCGGTCAGGGTGCCGGCTGGAGGGGGAATTCGGACAGCCCGGGGCCGGGGGCCCGACCTCTCGAAGCTACTTCGAGGACGGCGCCCAGCCTAGGAGCTTGGGGCGGACAGGGGAGAGGTCAGTTGGCGTCGGAATCGCCTTCGGAGGCGCCGTCGCCATTGCCTTCGGAGTCGTCCTCCTCATAGGCGTAGCGCAGGTCCTCGGGAATCTCGAACTCCAAGCTCTCCTTGCAGAACTTCTTCCACTCGTCGTCGACGGAGTCGAAGATGTAGTCCTCGGAGTCGAAGACATCCTTCACCACGGTGAAGTTGTCCTGGAGGTAGACGATGCTCTCGTCGTTGAGCTCGTCCTTGTCCTCGCGATCCTTCTCCTGCCAGTTGGGGAAGGCGCGCAACTCCTTCAGGTAGTACGCCTTGCTGTACTTTCTCATCTCGGCCATTTCGGACACCTTCTACGGTCGATAGCCGGGCACTCTTCGAGCCCGGCCGGGTTGTCTCGGCTCACGGGGTCAATCGCTCTCGAACAGGCAGCTCGGAAGCTGACCGGCGGTCGGGGATTCAGCTCGGCTGCTCGCCGGCCTCCGCCTGACGCCGCTTCTCGTCCTCTTCCATCTTCTTGCGCAGGCTCAGTGGGCGCATGTCGGTCCACACCTCCTCGATGTGGTCCAGGCACTCTTGCTTGGTGCCGCTCTTGCCCACATCGTGCCAGCCGAGGGGATTCTCCCGGTCGTCGGGCCAGATGGAATACTGCTCTTCGTGGTTGATGACCACCTTGTACGTAGTTTGATCGTCTTCTTCGTCCCAGCTCATGGTCGACTCCTTGAGGTCTTTAGTCTCGGTCCGGCTATCGGCTGCGAAGCGTCCCGGACGTCCGGAAGTGCTCTGGAGACTGCCGCCGGTAACGGATCCAGCCACAAGACTCCGCCAGGCACTATAGTGTCACCGTCAGGGCGGATCGGGACAAGACTCTATCAACTCGCCCGTACCCTAGTTAACCCAAGATTTCTGAAATATCCCCAGCCTGCCGTTCCTCGGGCGCCTGATCCCGCCGGAAGAGCCTGCCCCCGGGGGCTCCGATGAGCTCCGCCCGGTCGCCTTCGACGCGCACCATGCTGCCCTCACGGATTCCTACGACCAGAGTGTCGTTGAGTTGGTGGAATTCGCGAATTCGGGTCTCCCGAGTCTCTCCCATGTGCTGGCTGTCGGGGTCCGGATCCAGATAGTGGGGATTGAGATTGAACGGCACCAACCCCAGGGCGTCGAAGGTGGGTGGGTAGATGATGGGCATGTCGTTGGTGGTCATGATGCTCACCCCGGCGACATTGGAGCCGGCGCTGGTACCCATGTACGGCATACCCTCCGCCACCCGTCGGGCCAGTGGCGTCACCAGGCCGTGCTCGATCATGCGGGTCAAGAGCAGGAAGGTGTTGCCGCCGCCGATGAAAACCGCCTCGCCCGCCGCCACCGCCGCCGCCGGATCCGCCGCCCGGTGGACGGAGGTGAGCTCCAGGCCGAGGGCCGCGAACCGCTCCGCCGCCAGTTGTTCGTAGCCGTCGACGTCGACCTGGGCGAAGGGCACGAAGAGCACTCGGTTGACGCCGTCGAAAAGGCGCTGCATCTGCGCTTCGCAGTGGTCGAGGTAGCCGGTACCGTGAACCCGCGAGCTGCTGACCAGTAGGATCTTCCGCATCAAATCACTCTCCTCGTTCTGTGCGCCCTGGGCTTTCCTTGGGTTCTGGGTCTCGCTTGCGCGCCGGGGGCATCGAACGCCGTACCAGAGCTTCTCCCCAGGAGGTCGGCAGCCGGGTCAGGGCGCCCATGAACAGGCGCATCTGCCAGGGAAAGACAACCTCTCCGGCGCGCTTCTCTAGGGCGGAGGCGATGCGCCGGGCGGCGCGCTCCGTGGGCCACAGGAAGGGCATGGGGAACTCGTTTTGGTCGGTGAGCTCGCTGACCACGAAGCCGGGGCAAATAGTGGAGACGGCGATGCCGTGGCGGCGCAGCGATAGGCGAAGGCTTTGCAGGTGCACCCGCATGGCGGCCTTGGAGCCACAGTAGGCGGCGGTGTCCGGCAGGCCGAAGAAGGAGGCCACCGAGGCGACCCCCGCCAGGTGACCGCCGCCGCGCTCCAGGAAGCGGGGTAGCGCCCAATCGATGAGGCGCAGCATGCCGAAGAAGTTGACGTCGTAGGTGTTGGCGGCGCGTCCGGGCTTGAAGCGGTGGGGCGGCTCGGGGCGGCCGAAGCCGGCGTTGGCCACCGCCAGGGTCACCGGTCCCAGCTCTGCCTCCAGCTGGTCGAGAGCCTGGTGCAGGGCTTCGCCGTCCAGCACGTCGGCGACGGCGAAAGCGGCTCGGTGGCCCGCTTGCTCGAGCTCTCCCGAGAGCTGTTCCAGGCGTTCCCGCCGCCGGGCCAAGAGGCCCACCGCGACCCCCCGGCGGGCAAGCTCCCGCGCCAGGGCCTCACCGATGCCGGAAGAGGCACCGGTGATCACCGCGACCTGACCGTTGAGAACGCTCAGTTGCCGGCCTCGCGCTCGCGCCGTACCTGAATGAAGGAGCGCACGCACAGCGCCACGAAGATCGCCGACAGCACCGCCATGGTGGCTCTCGAGAGGGTGGCCGCATCGGGAGCACCGCCGGTGACCAGAGCCCACAGGCCGCTGACCGTTCCCAGAAAGCCGAGGAGGGCGATCATGGCGGCGGCGTGCATGGCGTGCTTGAGCAGGCTCTCGCGGCGGGCGATCCAGCCGGCGATGAGAACGGGGATGCCGAAGAAGGCGGGGATCAGGGCGGTGATGCTGATTCCCCCGGTGGCGAAATAGCCGATGAGGCCGAGGGCGATGAGAGCGAGTCCGTAGACGATGGTGACTTGAGGCATGGGTCCTCCCGCTGTGATGGGGCGATGGCGAAGGGTGTTTCGTGGCGGATTCTATACAACCCCAGCGTGGGACGTTGGCGGGTTCGGTTTCCGGATTCGCCACGCCTTGTCCCGCCTGGCCAGTATTTATGCACATACCTGCTGACTGAATGTTTTAATTGCTCCGTCAAGACCATTGTGCAGGTCTTCCTGTTCGACGAGGGCAGACTTCCATCCATTCATCGACGAGGAGAACCGATGAAACTTCCGTTCACTGTGAAAACCCTTCTGGCGGTCGGCACCGCGCTGGCGGTTTGCCTGGCGCTGACCCCCGCCCCGGTCAGCGCCCAGTCGTTCTCGATCACCTTCCAAGGCCCCACCAACGGCATCGGCGGCATCGGCCCCGGCGACATCCTGGTGCCGACGGCGCCGGCGCCGGGGCTAGGACCGCTGCCGGCACCGACGGTGGCGATCACCAACTGGGCCCTGGGCATTGCCCCGCCGCCGACCTGGAATCTGCCGGAGCTGGACGCCGTGTCCTTCGGCCGGGTGCTGATTCTCACCGACAACGGTGCCGGCGGCTGGGGCTCGGCCCCGGGCTTCCGTTTCTCCGTAGACCCCTATGCCGGCGGCATCGCCGGTAGCCCGGCGGCTCCCAACGTCTTCAGCGAGGGCGTCTTCGGCCCCGCCGAGGCGAGCGCGGATCAGTACGACAACCTGCCGCTACCTCTGGCGCCGGTGGGGCCGGCAGTGGTCTTCGGCAACACCATCGCCCTCGACGGCAACGGTCTGGCTCCGCCGGCGGCGGTGCCCGGCATCGGCCTCATCGAGCCCAATCCCCCGACTCCGGGCTTCCCGGATCCCGGCGACACTCTCGATGCGCTGGCCATGGTGCCCCCGGCCTTCCCGGTCTACTTCTCCCTGGACGCCGCCTGGGGCGATCCGCTGGACGGTCCTCCGGCCAACCTCGGCTCGGCGCCCGCCAACGGCTTCCTGCCCGGTGACGTGATCGTGACCCCGGCGGCCGGCGCGGCTCCCTTCGTCTTCGCCCCCGCCGCTGCCCTCGGCCTGGGTCCCCAGGACGATCTGGACGCCCTGACGCTGATGGAGAACGGCGATGGCTTCTTCAGCCCGTCGAAGCGGCCCTTCGACTGGCAGACCGACCCCCGCATCGACATGCTCTTCTTCTCCGTGCGTCGCGGATCGCCCATCATCGGGGCCCTGGACAGCGTGTTCGGCATTCCCATCACCGAGGGTGACATCCTGATTCCGCCGGTGAACGGCGCTGCCACCCCAGGGATCTTCGTCGCTGCCGAGGCGCTGGGTCTTGTCACCAACCGCGGCGGCGGTGGCAATCCGCCCTTCCCGCCCCACTCCGACGATCTGGACGCCCTGGCGTTGCCGCCTTGCTGATCGTCTCCACGGACCCTCGTTGACGAGTGGTTCCAACGCCGGCCGACGCCCTGGAGGCATCGGCCGGCGTTTCGTTTTCGATCCGATAGACTCTCCCCCATGGCGCGTTCCGAGTCCCCCCAAGCCACCCTCACCACCGAATCCGACCCCCTCGCTCAGGCCCTGCGGGAGACCTTCGGTCACGGGGCCTTCCGCACCGGTCAGCGGCGGGCCGCCCAGGCGGTGTTGGACGGCCGCGACGTGGTGGCGGTGATGCCCACCGGTGCCGGCAAGTCGCTGTGCTATCAGCTGCCGGCGCTGCTGCTGGAGGGGACCACGGTGGTGATCTCGCCCCTCATCGCCCTGATGAAGGATCAGGTGGATGCTCTGCGCCAGCGCGATGTCGCCGCGGCGGCGATCCACTCCGGCTTGACCGCCGGCGAGCGCCAGCGGGCGGAGCGGGACCTGGCGGAGGGGCGGTTGAAATTGGTCTACGTGGCCCCCGAGCGCCTTGCCAGCCGCCGCTTCCAGGCCGGTCTGGAGCGCGCCCATCCTTGCCGTCTGGTGGTGGACGAGGCCCATTGCATCAGCCAGTGGGGCCACGATTTCCGCCCCGACTATCGGCGGCTCGGCCAGCTCCGGCGTCAGCTGGGGGTGCCGGCGGCGGCGTTTACCGCCACCGCCACCCCGGAGGTACGGGAGGACATCGGCCGCCAGCTGAGCCTGGAGGAGCCGCTGGAGCTGGTCACCGGCTTCGCCCGCCCGAATCTCACCCTGGCGGTGGAAGAATGTCCGGATCGGGTGAGCAAGGCTCGGGCCCTCGACCGCATCGTTCGCGAGATGGGACCGCCGGGCATCGTCTACGCTTCCACCCGCAAGAACGTCGAGCTGTGGGCGGCCATGCTCGAGCAGCGTGGCCTCAAGGCGGCGAGCTACCACGCTGGTCTCGACGACGGCGAGCGACGGCGGGTGCAGGAGGAGTTCCTTGGCGGCGAGCTGGAGGCCATCGCCGCCACCAACGCCTTCGGCATGGGCATCGACAAGGCGGATATCCGCTTCGTCGTCCACGCGGATCTTCCCGGTAGCGTCGAAGCCTACTACCAGGAGGCCGGCCGCGCCGGCCGCGACGGTTTGGAGGGGCGCTGTGCGCTGCTCTACTCGCCGGTGGACATCCGTACTCAAGAATTCTTCATCTCCGGTTCCAACCCCGACGTCGAGACTTTTCACCGCGTGTGGGCAGCCCTCGGCGAGGGCTGGGACGACTCCCAGATCGAGAGCGCCGCCGGCACCGCCGCGGCGGACCGTATGGCGGCGGCGACGGCGGCCCGGCTGTTGCGCCAGGCCGCCGCCGAGGAGCGGGTGCCCCTCGGCCAGGGGCCGCCGCCGGTGGACCTGGCGGCGCAGCGCACCAAGGCCCGTCGGGATTCCCAGCGGCTGCGCTGGATGGTCGACTATGCCGACCATCGGGGCTGCCGGACGTCGTTCATTTACCGGTATTTTGCGGGTTCTGGCGGGGCTGGCGCAGACGGGACGGGCACCAGTGCCGAGGATGCGGTGGAGGAATGTGGCACCTGCGATGTGTGCCGGGGCTGGCGGTTTTCCGGCGGCCGCGAGCCCACCGACGAGGAGCTCCTGCAGGTGCGCATCGCCCTTTCCGGTGTAGCCCGCCTGTCGGGGCGCTTCGGCATGCAGAAGGTGGTGCAGATGCTCACCGGCAGCCGTGCCCGGGCGCTGCTGGAGCGCGGTCTCGACCGCCTACCGACCTATGGCAAGCTGGCGGCCCTGGGGCAGGACGGCACGAAGGCTCTCTTGGGGGTTCTCATCGAGGCCGGCTTGGTCCAGCGTCGGGGCATCGAGGGCGGCCGGCCGGGAGCGTTCGTTCTCGCCCTCAGCGCCGCTGGCCGGGAGGTGATGCACGGCCGTGACCGGCCTCGCCTGCCGCTGCCGGAGCGCGCCGCCGCCGGACCCCGCCCTGCGGCGGCGCCGGATCTGCGCGTTCCCTCGTCCAGCGCCGCCCGCAACAGTCTTTCCGAGGACCCGGCCCTCGGGTCGGTGGATGCCGAGCTCTTCGAGCGGCTGCGGGAATGGCGCGGCGAGGAGGCCCGGCGGCGCAGCCTACCGGCTTACGTGGTCTTTCACGACAGCACCCTCGAGCAGCTAGCGGCCCTCCAGCCGCGGGACGAGGAGCAGCTGCTCCGGGTCAAGGGCATTGGTCCCGCCAAGGTCGAGAGCTACGGCGAGGCGCTGTTGGCGCTCTTGGCGGAATCGCCGGAGGAAGGCTCCGAGTCGCCGTAGCGATTCGCCCGGTAGCGCATGTTGAGCATCTCGATGGCCAGGGCGAAGCCCATGCCGAAGTAGATATACCCCTTGTTCAGGTGCTGGTCGAAGCCTTCCGCCACCAGCAGCACTCCGATCATCACCAGGAAGCTCAGGGCGAGGATCTTGATGCTCGGCCGGCGGTCGACGAAGTCGCCGATGGGGCCGGCGAAGATCAGCATCACGATCACCGCCAGAATTACCGCCGTCGCCATGATGGCGAGGTGGTCAGCCATGCCCACGGCGGTGATCACCGAGTCGAGACTGAAGACCAGATCGAGGAGGGTGATCTGGACCAGCACCGCTCCCATGGTCTTCACCGAGGCGCCGGCGGCGGCCTCCGCCGCCGGGTGCTTGGCTTCGACCTTGTCGTAAATCTCGAGAGTGGCCTTGGCGAGCAGGAAGAGACCGCCGAGGATGAGGATCAGATCCCGTCCGGAGATGCCTTCCCCGAAGATGGTGAAGAGGTCGGTGTTGAGCTTCATCACCCACGCCAGGGAGGCCAGCAACACCAGGCGCGAGACCAGGGCCACGATGAGCCCCAGGCGGCGTGCCCGC
This sequence comes from Acidobacteriota bacterium, assembly GCA_034211275.1. NCBI lineage: Bacteria > Pseudomonadati > Acidobacteriota > Acidobacteriota bacterium. The sequence goes on along the minus strand of JAXHTF010000001.1, from coordinate 54,406 downwards.
AGCTGCTTCTCCGGCGGCAGCTTGCCCGCCAGGATGGTGATGAAGACGATGTTGTCGATGCCCAGGACGATCTCCAGGGCCGCGAGGGTGATCAGGCTGATCCAGGCTTCGCTCGAGGTCAACAGCTCCATCATGGGACTTGGGTCTCCTCCGTATGGGCCTTCCTGCAGGCCATCAAATAGGCCCTCTACGCTGCCCCGGGCTCGGCGCCTCGGGAGCGATACGGCTCCCTACGCTCCGGCCGAGGGAAGGCCGGAGCGTAGGATTTCTCTCTACTCTTCCTCGCTCTTGGCCGACCGAGTACTACCCCGGCGTCGCCGGGTCTTGGGCTTGTCCTCGGCGTCGTCGTCCTTGGCGGACTCCGCTTCCTTCTTGGCTTTGGAGCTGCGGGTAGAAGAGCTACGGGTTGAGGACCGGCGCCGTCGGGTCTTGGGCTTGTCCTCGCCCTCGTTCTCGTCATCACCCTTCGATTGGGCCTCCTCCGCAGCCTCTTCCTTGGCCTTGGTGGTCTTGGTTGAAGAGCTGCGGGTAGAGGACCGGCGTCGCCGGGTCTTGGGCTTGTCCTCGGCGTCGTCGGCCTTGGTGTCGGCCTTGGTCTCAGGTTCTTCCGGAGCTTCGTCCTTGGCCTTGGCGGCCTTGGTAGAGGAGCTACGGGTGGAGGATCGGCGTCGCCGGGTCTTGGGTTTGTCCTCGGCGTCGTCGTCAGCCTGAGTGTCGGCCTTGGCCTCAGGTTCTTCCGCAGCCTCTTCCTTGGCCTTGGTGGCCTTGGTAGAGGAGCTACGGGTAGAGGATCGGCGTCGCCGGGTCTTGGGCTTGTCCTCGGCGTCGTCGTCGGCCTGGGTGTCGGCCTTGGTGTCGGCCTTGGCTTCGGCCTCTTCCGGAGCTTCGTCCTTGGCCTTGGTGGCCTTGGTAGAGGAGCTACGGGTGGAGGATCGGCGTCGCCGGGTCTTGGGCTTCTCCTCAGAAGCCTCGGCTTCCTTGGCATCCTGAGCTTCGTCGCTCTGGGGTGCGTCCTCTGCGGCATCCGCGTCCTTCTTGGCGCGGGTGCTGCGGCGTCGCCGGGTCGGTTTGGGAGCTTCGGCCTCCTGGGCCGAATCCTCCTGGGACGGCTTGGCGGCCTGGGTCTCTTCCTTGCCGCCCTCTTCCTGCGCGCTTTCCTCCTGCTTGGCAGATTCCGCCACCGGCCTCAGATACCAGGGCTGGCCGAATTTCTGGCGGATTCGCTCTTCCGAGGGAGGCTGATCCGGAAGGGTGGGCTTGACCGGAGCGATTCCCACGTGGGGCCGGTTGCCGCCCTTCTTGCGCTGGGTGGGCTGAGTATCCCAATGGGGCTGCTGGTCCGAGCCGCCGGAGGATTCGCGGCGGCTGCGGCCGGAGCGGCCCCGGCGACCGCCGGTGCCCTTGTCGCGGTTTCCAGTGTCGCGGTTTCCGGCGTCCCGACTGCCCTTGTCACGGGTTCCGGTGTCGCGGTTGCCGCGGTTGTCGTCGTCTTGGTCCTTCCCGCGGCCACGGCTGCGGCTCCTGGAGCGACGCTCCTGAGAGTCCCGCTGCTGCGCTGAGGAGTCGTCCTCGCTGGCCGCGCTCTTGTCCTCGCCGCCGCGGGAACGGGTGCTGCCGGAGCGGCCCCGCCGCCGCCGGCGGCGCCGGCGCCCGGTGCTCTCCTCGTCGCCATCCTGATCCGAGTCCTTCGAATCCTGACTTGTCTTGGCAGCTTTTTCGTCCGCCTTGTCGCTGTCCTTGGAGGAATCCCGCTGCTGCGAGCCCTGCTGCTCCTGCTGGCTTCCGGAGGCATCCTTGCCGGCTCCGTCTCCGCCGGAGCTCCCCCGCCGCCGTCGTCGCCGCCGCCGACGACGACGCGGCTTCTTCTCCTCGCCGTCCTGCTCTTCGCCGGAGCCACTGTCAGCGGCGCCATCACTGGCGGCGGCGCTCTCGGCCTTTGAAGCCTCTTCCTCCTCAGACCGGCGGGAGCGACCGCGGCGTCGACTGCTGCGGCCGTCCATCAGATCCGAGGCGGTGAGGGCTGCCACCGCACTCCTCGGCGGGGCGGTGCCCTCGCTCTTCGAGCCCTGGCCGCGCTTCCACTCGACCTGCTCTTCGGAGCGGTGCAGATGAGTGGCGGCGACGATCTCGATGCGGATGCCGTATTCCGCCTCCAGCTGGGCCAGCTCCCGCCGGCGGTTGTTTTGGATGCCGTCGGCGAGCTCCGGATGCAGGGCGATGCGCACCGCCCGCAGATCGCCGGCGGCGGCCCGGGCTTCGATGCGCCGCAGCAGGCTCAGGCCGACGAACTCGGGGCTGGCGATAGTACCGCTGCCGCTGCAGGTAGGGCAGGGGCGGTGGGTGCGCAGCTGCAGTGCTTGTTTGATCCGCTGGCGGTTGATCTCCAGCAGGCCGTTGTCGCTGATGCGGCCGATGGAGACCCGGGCGCGGTCCACCTTCATGGAGTCCCGCAGGGCCTTCTCCACCTTGCGGTGGTTGCGGCGGTGCCGCATGTCGATGAAGTCCACCACCACCAGGCCGCCGATGTCGCGCATGCGCAGCTGGCGGGCGACCTCCGCGGCGGCTTCCAGGTTGGTGCGGGCGACGGTGTCCTCGTGACTGTTGCCGCCGCGGGTGCGGCCGGAGTTGACGTCGATGGCGGTGAGAGCTTCGGTGCCGTCGATGACGATGGAGCCGCCGCTGGGAAGCTGTACCGTGCGGTCGTAGATGCGGTCGATCTGCTCGTCCAGGTGGAAGCGGGCGAAGAGCGGGATGCGCCCGTCGTAGCGGATCAGCTTGGTGCGCGCCCGCGGCATGAAGGCGCGCATGTATTGCTCGGCCTTCTTGAGCACGTCGTCATCGTCGACGTGGACTTCTTCGATGGAGCTGTCCAGATAGTCCCGCAGGGCCTGCAGCACCAGGTCCTGATCGCTGTAGAGCAGGCGCGGCCCCTTGCCCTTGGAGAGCTCGGCGGCGATGCGCTTCCACAGCCGCAACAGAGCGTTGAGGTCGCGGTTGAGGTTGGTCTTGCTCTGATCCTGGGCGTTGGTGCGGGCGATGGCACCGCAGCCGTCGGGCATGTTGAAGCCGCCCATCTGCTCGCGCAGGCGCTTGCGGTTCTGGTCGTCCTCGACCTTGCGCGACACGCCGCGGGTGTCGTCGAAGGGAGTGAGCACCATGTAGCGCCCGGCGAGGCTGATGCTGGTGGTGAGGGCGGCGCCCTTCTGGCCTACCGCTTCTTTGGTGACCTGCACCAGGATCGGCTTGCCGCGCTCCAGCACGTCGGCGATCTTGGGGCGGCCCTTGCCGCCGTACTTCTTGTGATAGGCATCGGGAACGATGTCGTCCCCCGGCAGGAAACCGTGGCGCTCGGCGCCGTAGTCGATGAAGGCGGCGTTGAGACTGGATTCGATCTTGGCGACGACGCCGCGGTAGATGTTGCCGCGGGTGAGGCCGGATTCGGCGGCCTCTACTTCGTAGGCTTCGAGAATTCCGTTGTCAATGATCGCCACGCGCAGCTCGTCGCTATGCCGCGCGTTGATCAGCATTTTTCGGCTCAAGTTGTCTCCATTTCTCTCTGGCCGCCGGGCGGGGGTCGCGCAGCTCTACTGCGCGGCGGCCTACCGCCGGCGGGCCGGGTGCCCGTGCCCGAGGGCTCCTGGGCTGTGGTACCGATCAGGGGCGGCGCTCTACCCTGCGGCTTCCATTGAACGAACGGAGACCGGAAGATAGGCGCGCTGCCGTAGAATTGACGGCGCCGGGGGCTTCGATAGCCGGCCGGCGAACGATCCTCCATGAATGAGCTCGACTCCAGCATCACCCCGGAATCACGGGGGGCGGTACGCCGAGCCTGGCTCTTGGGCCTGGTCGCGGTGGCGGTGGTCCTCGCCCTGATCACGCGGCTCGATCTATCGCCGCGGGTGGAGGCGGACTTCTTCTTCGCCACCGACGATCCCCAGCTTCGCACCTCGGCGGCCATCGACGAGCTATTCCCGTCGAGCCCTCAAATGCTGGTCTTTCTCGCCGGCGATCCGGCGGCGACGAGCTATGCCGAGGCGGTGGGGCGCCTCTCGGAGGGGCTCTCGGCCACCTCCGGGGTAGCGGAAGTGTACAGCCTTACGGCGGGTCCGGCGAGCCCCACGGGGGTAAAGAATAGCCCTTTATGGCGCCGATTGCTGATTCCAGGGGGTGAAATAGAGTCTGGAACCCCTTCGCCAAGCGCCTCGGGGAGTCTGGTTTTGGCGGAGTTGGAGGAGGAAATCTCCGCTTCACCGGTGGTTTCGGCGGTGGAGGAGCTGGTCGCCGCGGCGGTGGCCCAGGAGCCGGCCCTCGACAGCGCCGCCATCTCCGGCGTTCCCTACGTGGTGGAGCAGGTCCGCCGCCGCCTGGTGCGCGACCTGCGCACCTTCAGTCTGGTTTCTCTGCTGCTCTTCGGGTTGGCGGTGGCGTTGGTCTTCCGCTCGGTGGCGGTGGTCTCGGGCACCCTGGTGCTGTGTTCTTTGGCCTGCGCGCTGACCCTCGGCGTGCTGCGGTTGCTGTCGGTGCCCATCGGTTTGCTCACCGCCAACCTCGCCACCATCGTCTTTGTTCTCACCCTCTCCCACCTGATCTTCCTGACCGCTGCCTACCGCCGCGGCGACGCCGCCGAACCCGCAGCGGAAAGGGCTCGCCGGGCGGTGCGGGAGACTCTGCCGGCGTCCTTTTGGTGCGCCGTCACCACCTTCTTGGGCTTCGCCAGCCTGTTGTTCACCAGCGCCCGGCCCATGCGGGAGCTGGGGCTGGCGGGGATGATCGGCACCGCCGTGGCTTTGGCGGTGGCCTTTGCCGGCCATCCCACCTTCCTGCGGGCGGCGCGACTGCCGCCGGCGGGCGGTGGGCGTTGGTCGTTGCCGGCGGCGTCTCGGGGGGTGGTCCTCGGTCTGGGGCTGCTGACGTTGGTGGCAGCGGCGGGGTTGCCGCGGCTGGACACCGACCCTAGCCTGCTCTCTTACTTTGCGCCCGGCAGCGAGCTGCGGGAGGGCCTGGCGACCCTCGACCGCGGCGGCGGCTCCAGCCCGCTGATGATGGTGGTGGAGGACGCCAGCGGCGGCCGATTCGATCAGCCCGAGGTCGCCGGCCGTCTCGCCCAGGCCCAGGCGGCGCTGGAGGCGGATCCGGCGGTGGGCACCGGCCTGTCCCTGGCGGTGCTCTTGGAGGAGGCTCGCCAGGTACCGTTGGCGCGCTTCCTAGGCCTGCCCCAGCTCCTCGCCATCCTCGACAGCCCGGCCTACGACCAGGTGGCGTCCAACTTCGTCACGCCGGACCGCGAGTCGGCGTTGGTCTTCCTGCGCATGCGCGAGGAGGCGCGGCCCGATTCCCGGGAGCCCAGGTCGCGGGAACAGGTGGTCCAGCGTCTCGAGGGCATGGTGCTCGAAGAGGGGCTCGAGCCCCGCCTGGTGGGTGGTCTCTACGCCCTCCAGGGTCAGCTCTCCGCCCTGGTGGGGCGCAGCCTGCTGATGGGATTGGGAGCTCTGGCCGGGCTCTTTCTGCTCATCGCCGTGGGCATCTCCCGCAGTCCGCGCATCGCCGCCGCCATGGTCGCCTGTCTGCTGGCGCTGCCGGTGCTGATCCTCGGCACCCTCGCCTGGCTCGGTCGGCCGCTGGACGTCATCGCATCCCCCGCCGCCAACGTCGCCATCGCCCTGGGTATCGACAGCATGATCCATCTGGTCCTCGCCCGCCGCCGGCTGCAGGGGGGCGGGCTCGCGCCGGCGAAGGCTTGGGATGCGGCGCGCCGCCGCATGGCCCCGCCGATCCTCACCGCCGCCCTGGTGCTGGCCGCCGGATTCGGCATCTTCGGCCTGTCGAGCTTCCCGCCCACGCGCAACTTTGGCTTGGCGGTGGTGGTGGGTACGTTGGCGGCTGCCGCCCTCGCCCTCTTCGCCTTACCCTGGCTGGCCGGCTCGCATCGGGGGGCAGCTGCGGGCGCAGGGACGACAGAGCCCGGAGAGAAGTCTTCTCAATAGGGCGGGATCCGGAGGGCGTAGCCTCCTCCCGTGGCGTTGGTGGCGAAGATCAGCCCCACGACCTTCATGTCGTTCGTGCCCACCACCGCGGAGCCCGAGTCCCCTTGCGCCACGGTGCCGGCGGCGAAGGTGATGACGTTGTCGAAGAACGCCCAGGTGGAGTCCTTCCAGGAAATCACCGCTCTGCCGACCAGGCCGGCAATGGTGGTGGTCTGCACCGCCGCGGTGACCTGGCCCACCCATTTCACGTTTTCTCCGTTGACGGGAGCGCGGTAGCCCGTGGGCTGTCCGATGCCGTAGATATTGGTGGCGCCGGTCTCGGTGGTCATGTTGCAGTAGGCGAAATCGTAGCGATTGAAGGTCGGGACCGGAGGGTTGCGGCTGTCCATGGCGGTGACCGGCATGTAGCCGGTGACGGAGGTCAGGCTGTTGCCGAAGAGGCCCTGTTCCGGCTGGTAGACGGTGCCGCCGATGTTGCCGTTCTTGGAGATCACGTGGTTGTTGGTGAGCAACCGATACTTGCCGCTCCAGGCCAAGTTGCAGCCCAGGGTGCCCGTCCCTTCGCTGAAGAATCCTTCGGAGACGCTGATCTTGTAGCCGCCGGGAGCCGGCCGTTTTTTCTCGTCCAGCGCCGCCAGGCGGATGGGTCCGACCTCCACCACCTTGGTGCGGATGGAGAGGATGTGGATCGCACCCTCGGCGTCGTGGGTGTGGTGCTCCACCGTCGGCGGCACGAAGAGGTCCGAGGGTCCCATCTCCTCGCGGGCCTTCTTCTTCTCCACGTGGACTTCGAGGCGATAGTCGCCTTTCTCGAATTCACGGGCGCCGATGTATTGGATGTTGGGGCTGGAGAGCCAATGCTGAACGCCGAGGACGGCCTGCTCTACCTGCTCGAGGGTCGGTTCCATGACGGACTCCTTTCGAGGACAGGGCTCGCGGCTCGGACGATCCCGGGGTTGATGGAGCGAACTCTGTCATGAGAGTCGGGGCGGTCGCAAGCGCATTTGGACCCGACCGGGGACACTGCTGGGCCACGGCTCGGGTACACTCGCCATCGACACTGGCGAGAGTCACCACCGTTAACCCCCAGCCGCAGGAGTCATGACCTACATGGAAGCCTCGCACCAACAAATCCCGCCCCGGGAACGCCTCATCCTCGCCCTCGACGTCGCCACGCCGGAGGAGGCCCGGGAGTGGGTGGAGCGGTTGGGGGAGAGTGTGGAGTTCTACAAGCTCGGCCTCGAGCTCTTCATGGCCGGCGGGTACTTCGAGCTGGTGGAAGATCTGCGGCGGCGGGGCAAGAAGATCTTCGTCGACCTCAAATTCTTCGACATCCCCCAGACCGTCGCCTCGGCGGTGCGCCAGCTCAACGGGCGCGGAGTGACCTTCGCCACGGTGCACGGCAACGACGGCATCCTGAAGGCCGCGGCGGAGGCCAAGGGGGACGTTCAGATCCTCGGCGTGACGGTGCTCACCAGCCTCGACCAGGGGGATATGGACGATCTGGGCTTCCAGACCGACATCCCGACCCTGGTGCGCTCCCGGGCGCGGCGGGCCATCGAGCACGGCTGCGACGGTGTGGTGGCCTCGGGTCATGAAGCGGCGGCGATTCGCCGCGAGCTCGACAAGGCCGGGCTGGGGGGTAGGATCGTGGTCCCGGGGATCCGGCCCGGCGAGGGTCGTAGGAGCGACGACCAGAAGCGCACCGTGGACGTGGAGAAAGCCTTCGAGAAGGGGGCGGATTACATCGTCGTCGGTCGACCCATCCGCGGCGCCGAGGATCCCAAGGCCGCCGCCGAGGCCATCCAGCAGCGCATCGCCCGGCATTTCGGCGCCGACTAGCTAGGCCCGCCCCGGACCCACCCCAGCGAATCAACCGGCGGCTCAGCAAGCCAATCAGCGAGCCAATCAGCCAGCGAACGAGACAGGGAGCAGCAGCATGCGAGTGATGGAGATCCGAGACGCCTTCGGACTGGAGAACCTACAAGCCGCCGACCGTTCAGACCCCCAGCCGGGGCCTGGGGAAGTGCAGCTGGCGATGCGGGCGGCGTCCCTCAACTATCGCGACCTGCTGATGGTGCGCGGCCACTACAACCCCCGTCAGCCGCTGCCGCTGATCCCGTGCTCCGACGGCGTCGGCGAGGTGACGGCGGTGGGCGAGGGAGTGAGCCGGGTGGCCGTCGGCGACCGGGTGGCCACCACCTTCAGCCAGCGCTGGATCGCCGGTGAGCCGACGCCGGAGCGCCTGCGCTCAACCCTCGGCGGCCCGCTGGACGGCACCCTGGCCCAGTCCATGGTGCTGGACCAGGAGGGGGTGGTGAAGGTCCCGGAACACCTCACCGACGAGGAAGCGGCAACCCTCACCTGCGCCGGCCTCACCGCCTGGAGCGCCCTCTTCACCCACGGCGATGTCCAGCCCGGGGATACGGTGCTCACCCTCGGCACCGGCGGCGTCTCCATCTTTGCTCTACAGCTGGCGAAGCTCGCCGGCGCGCGGGTGATCATCACCTCCTCCAGCGACGAGAAGCTCGAACGGGTGCGCCAGCTCGGCGCCGACGAGACCCTCAACTACCGCCAGACCCCGGAGTGGGGCAAGGCGGTGCGCGAGCTCACCGACGGCCGCGGAGTCGACCTGGTGGTGGAGGTGGGCGGCGCCGGGACCCTGGCCGAGAGCCTCAAGGCGGTGCGGTTCGGCGGCCGCATCGCCATGATCGGGGTGCTCTCCGGCGTGGCGACGGAGCTCGCCGTCACCACTCTGTTGATGCAGCAGGTGCGCATCCAGGGCATTCTGGTGGGGCATCGGGACGGCTTCGAGGCGATGAACCGTGCCGTCGCCGCCGCCGAGATGCGGCCCGTGGTGGATCGCACCTTCCCGCTGGCGGAAACTCGCGAGGCGCTGGAGACCATGGGGCGGGGCGAGCACTTCGGCAAGATCTGTCTGAATCACTTCGCGGACCTTTGACTGCCGGTAGTGTCCTAGTTTGAATCCGCTCAGGCCTCGGCACTGCTAGCCACCGCAGGCAGTGGCGTCGGAGCGGCGCGCGGAAAACTCGCTGACGCTCAAACAGTTCCGCGCGTTCTTCCGCTCCGACTTTCGCCTGCGGTGGGCGCCTCGGAGTCTTCGCGGAATTCAAACTAGGACACTACCTGACCGCCGAGGTTCTGAGCCGGGGAGGCGGTCTGTAGTAGGATTCGCCGTCGGTCCCCGCCGGGCCGTTCCCCGAACGCTCAAGACCCCTCCCCAACGACGGAAGGATCGTTCCGATGCCCTACGCCCTAGAGAAGGCCAAGCAAGAGATCGCCGACCTGTTGGCGAAGGCCACCGGTACCGAAGTCCTCGACAGCAAGAGCGCGCCGCCCAACGTCGACGCCGACCTGGCGGTGCCGATCTTCCCCATCGCCAAGCAGCGCGGTGTCAACCCCGCCGCCCTCGCTCAGGAGCTCGCCGACGGCCTCGACCTGGAGGGCACCCTGCTGGCGGCGGTCACCGCCACCGGCGGCTTCGTCAATTTCAAGCTGGCGGACGACGCCTTCACTCGCGGAGTCTTCGCCGACTTCGCCCAGCGCGGAGCCGACTACGGCGGCTCGGCGGAGGGCGCCGGCCGCACGGTGGTGGTGGATTTCTCCTCGCCGAATATCGCCAAGCCGTTCTCCGTCGGCCACCTGCGCTCGACGGTCATCGGTCAGGCGCTGGTCAATCTGCATGAATTTCTCGGTTTCAAGGTGGTGGGGGACAACCACATCGGTGATTGGGGCACCCAATTCGGCAAGCTGCTCTACGCATTCGAAGTCTGGGGCGACCGGGAGAAGGTAGCCCAGGAGCCCATCCGCGAGCTCTTGGCCCTCTATGTGCGTTTTCACGAGGAGGCCCAGGACAACCCGGCCATGGAGGACGAGGCGCGGGCCTGGTTCCGCCGGCTGGAGGAGGGGGACGAAAAGGCCCGGGAGCTGTGGGAGTGGTTCCGGGAGGTCAGCTGGACCGAGTTCCAGCGGGTCTACGATCTGCTGGGAGTACGCTTCGACGAGGTCCTGGGGGAGAGTTTCTACAACGACCAGCTGGACGACGTGGTGGACGAAGCCTTCGACAAAGGCCTGGCGGAGTGGAGCGAGCTGGCGCCGCGCACCGCCGTCGGCGACGGTCCCGAAGAATCCGCCAGCGCCGAGCCGGAGCGGGTGGCCATCATCCCCTTGGCGGAGCACGGCATCGAAACGCCGCTCCTGGTTCGCAAGAGCGACGGCACCTCCCTCTACGCCACCCGCGACCTCGCCACGATCAAATACCGGGTCGAGCATTGGGCGCCGGAAGCCATCCTCTACGTGGTCGGCGGCGAGCAGCGGCTGTACTTCCAGCAGCTCTTCCAGGCGGCGGAGCTACTCGGCTACGGTGCCCAATGCGAGCACGTGCCCTTCGGCCTGATCCGTCTGCCCAAGGGCCGCATGTCCACTCGCAAGGGGCGGGTGATCTTCCTCGAAGACGTTCTCGACGAGGCCATTTCCCGAGCCGAGGCGGTGCTCGAGGATCGCGAGCTCTCCGACGACGAGAAGGCCACCATCGCCCGCATGGTGGGCATCGGCGCGGTGAAGTGGGCGGATCTATCCCAGACTCGCACCAAGGACGTGCTCTTCGACTGGGACAAGATGCTCAACCTCCAGGGGGATTCGGCGCCCTACCTCCAATACGCCTACGTGCGCACTCTCTCCATGCTGCGCAAGGCGCCGGAGGGTCTCGGGGAGGCGGATCCGGATCTGTTGGGGGAGCCGTCGGAGGTGGAGCTGGTGAAGGCGCTGGCGCGATTCCCGGAGGCTGTGGCCGCCGCCGTCCAGGGGCGCTTCCCGCACCTGGTGGCCACCTATCTCATCGCCCTGGCGCGGGATTTCAGCTCGTTCTACAACCAGGTGCCGGTGCTGCAGGCGGAGACGCCGGAGCTGGTGGCGGCGCGGCTGGAGCTGTGCCGCATGACCGCCCAGGTGATCCGCCGGGGCCTGGGGCTGCTGGGCATCGAGTGCCCGGAGCATATGTAGCGCTCGGAGCCTTCGTCAGCAGCAGAGGCACGCCACGCGTGTGGCCATTCTCACCGACAGAAATCCCTCACCGACAGAAGTCAAAGTGACCGAGGAAGGGCACCATCTTCGCCTCGTCCCCCACCGTGCCGGTGAGCACCGGTGCGTCGTCCGCACCGATGGTCTCCGGGAAGGGACCGCTCCAGATGGCGATGCGCATCCGGTGGTCCTGAGGGCATTCGGCGAGGAAGAGAGCTAGGAGCTCCTCGCGGCGGCGCATCTCGTCGAGATCGCCGATGCCCACCACGTAGAGCAGCTCGGCGCCGGCGGCGGAAAGGGAGCCGCGGCGCAGCACTTCCCGCAGGTCGACCTGGACGCCGTTGTCCTCCAGGGCTTGCAGATCGTCGCGGGTGCCGGTGAAGAAGTCGGTGACGATGCGGCGGTCTTCCGGGCTCATGGCCGCCTGGGCGCCGGCGAGGAATTCGAAGAAGAGGAAGACGTGCTCGCCGTCCGTCGCTTCGATCAGCTCGCCCTCGGTGGAGTCGTCGGTCTCGACCTCGATTTCCGTCGCTGGAGCTTCCGGTGGGGCCTCCGGCGGTAGAGGCTCGTCGACTGGGCTCTCGTCGATGGGGCCCTCGTCGGTGGGCGGCTCGTGCGGTGCGGGGGCCTCGGGGGCTGGCGGCGCTTCCGGCGGCAGCTCCGGAGCTGGCGGCTCGGGAAGCTCGCCGTCGCTGAGGATGGTCATGCGCATGACCCAGGGAATCTCCAGGGCGATGGCCGCGTGGTATCCCTCCGGCAGCTCCTCCGCTCCCAGCAGATCCCGCGCCCGGTCCGCCTGGGCTGCGGGATCTTCCAGACTCTCGATGGTCTGTTTGGCGGTCTGCACGCCCCAAAAGGCCAATCCCGCCACCAACGCCGCCACCAGCAGCATCAGGCAGCCGCAGCCGGTGGCCAGCACCAGGCAGGTCTTGGAGGTCGAATTTTGCGCGGCCATGGGTGACTCCCTTCGTCGCCGCGGTGCATCGGCAGCCGCGGCCTCGCCCCGGGGAGTTTACCTCGGCGGTCTCCCGGGGCTGCTAGGCACTCTGGAACAACTGTGCAAGGCTGATGCAGAATTCCTTCAGCCGAGAAATCCTCCCATCGGGCGAGACGGCTTGTTAAGAAGTGCCGAGCCGCCTCGTATTAAGCCATGAGGAGGACGAAACCGTTGCAAGCCATGCCCAAAGACATCTCTTCGAACCCCGCCGGCCTCGACCCGGGGGCCGCGGCGTCCCAGACGCTCCACCGAATTTTCGAGCTACACCACGAGCGCGCGGCCCATGCGGCCTATCGCGTCACCGGGAGCGCCTCGGACGCCGAGGATGCCCTGCAGACGGTCTTCCTGCGGCTGCTGGGCAAGGCGCCGCCGGGAGCCCCGGAGGATCTGGGACCCTACATGCGGCGCGCGGCGGTGAATGCCGCGCTGGACATTTTGCGCCGGCGCAAACGTCAGCGGGCGGTACCTCTGGACGACCAGCCGGCGCCGCCGGCGGATCCCCGGCCGAGTCCGCAACAACAAGGGTTGGGCAGCGAGCTGGGCTTGCAGCTGCGCCGAGCCCTGGCCACTTTGAGCCCGCGCTCGGCAGAGATTTTCGTCCTCCGATTCCTCGAAGGTTATGGCAACAAAGAGATCGCCAGCATGCTCGGCACCACCCAAAACGCCGTGGGGGTCACCCTCCACCGTGTACGGGAGCAGATGCGCCGGGAGCTGGGTGAATACGTAGGAGAGGCCTCATGAGCAACCATCACGGACTGTCCGAGCAGCGTTTGGACGAGCTTCTCGACCAGGGCATCGAAGCCCTGCGGGACGAGCGCCTGGGATCGGCGGAGCTGGAGCAGGCGGCAGCGCGGGTGCGCCGGCGCTTGTCGCGAGAGTTGGACCGCGAGCTCGCCGCCCGCCAGCCGGGAGGGGTGGCGCATGCCGAAGACGCCTCGGAAGACGCCGTCGCCCTCAGCGGCTGCGACGACTTCCAGGCGTTCATCCCCGATTATTTGCACGGCGACCTGTCGCCCTCCCGGGCACTGCTCCTGGAGGACCACGCCCGCGGCTGCATCCCCTGCCGCCGGGCTCTCCAGGCGGCGCGCTCCCGCGCTCTTGGAGAGGGCGAGGCTGCGGAGCCGCAGCCCGCGAAGCGTTCCGAGAGCCGTTCCCCCTGGCTCCGTTGGGCGGCGATGGTGGCGGTCACCGTCGGCCTCGGCTGGGCGCTGTGGGCGGTGCTGGGCATCGTTCCCCTACCCTGGGGCGAGCCGGCGGTGGTGGCGCAGCTGGACGGCCAGCTCTTCCAGCTCACCCGCGACGGCTACCTGCCGGTGAGCACCGGTCAGGAGGTTCCCTACGGCACCGTTCTGCGCACCGCCCGGGATACCGAGGCGGTGTTGCGGTTGGCGGACGGCTCGGAGCTCGAGCTCGCGCCGCGCTCCGAAATCCAGGTACAGCGCCGGCGCGCCGGCACTACCGTGCGGCTGTCCCGGGGCAACGTCATCGTCGAGGCGGCGCCCCAGGGTTCCGGCAACCTCTTCGTCGCCACCGACGACTGCCTGGTGTCGGTGACCGGCACCATCTTCGCGGTCAACCACGGCACCAAGGGCTCCCGAGTCTCGGTGGTGGAGGGCGCGGTGAAGGTCGGCTACGGCGCCCGCAACGCCGTCCTCACCGCCGGCGATCAGATCGCTACCCATCCCAGCCTGGCACCGGTGCCGGTGGCGGACGAGGTGGCCTGGAGTCGCAACGTCGATGAATACCTGGCGTTGCTGCGCGAGCTCAAGGACCTGGGCCGGGAGATCGACGACGCCCTGCCGCGGCGCGGCCTGCGTCACGCCTCGGCGTTCCTCGACCGGGTGCCCGGCGATACCGTGGTCTACGCCGGCCTGCCCAACGTCGGCGGCGATCTGCAGCAGGCGTACCAGATCATCGAGCAGCGAGTGGCCACCAGCCCGGCGCTGGCCCGCTGGTGGCAGCAGAGCCTGGGAGAGGATCATGAAGAGCTCGCCGAGGGCCTGCAGCGGTTGGCGGATGTCAGCGAGCAGCTGGGGGACGAGGTGGTGGTGGCGGTGACCGCTGTTCCCGGTGATGGCACCGGCGAAGACGACTCTCCGCGCATGCTGATCCTCGCCGAGGCCCTCGATCCCCAGGCCCTGCTCTCGATCTTCGAGGCCGAGATTCTGCAGGCTCAGGATTCGGCCCCCGGTAGCGAAATCCCGGTGGTGTTGGTGGAAGACCCGGCGGCGCTCCCCGCCGACGAGGCGGAGAGGCTGCTGGTGTGGGTCCACGACGGGCTGCTGGCGGTGGCTTCTCACCGCGACCTGCTCCTCGACCTGCAGGATGGAGCCTCGGCCTTCTCCGGAACCCAACTGCACCAGACTCTGAGCCAGGTCTACGCCGACGGCGCCGACTGGTTGGTGGCCGCCGACATGGGGGTGCTGATCCAGCGCACCGACGCGGAGGACCAGCCGGCCCTCGCCAGCGCCGGGATCCTCGATGTTGAGACCCTGGTGCTGGAGCGCCGGCGGGAGCTCAACGACCACATGCGCCACCGGGCGGTGCTCTCCTTCGGCGGCCCCCGCCAGGGCCTCGCTTCCTGGCTGGCGGCGCCGGCTCCCATGGCCTCCCTGGACTTCGTCTCGCCGGACGCTCACCTGGCGTCGGCGGCGCTGGTGAAGAATCCGGCCGCCATGCTCGAGGACGTCAGCCGCATGCTCGGCGCCCAGGGCATCGATCTCATGGAACAGCTGCAGAACCTGGAGCGGAGCCACGGCATCGACGTGATGGCGGATCTCGCCGAACCGCTGGGCGGCGAATTCGCCTTCGCCCTCGACGGGCCGCTGCTGCCGGAGCCGTCCTGGAAGCTGGTGCTGGAGGTCTACGACGCCGCCCGCCTGCAGACCACGTTGGAGCGGCTGGTGGCGGAAGCCCGCGGCATCGGCTCCGTCAACGGCGAGCCGATGATCGCGCTGACCCTCGATCAGGAGACCGTCGGTGGGCAGGTCTACTACCGGCTCCACGGCACCGCCGGTGCCACCGGCGGCTCCGACCCCCTGGATCTGCACTACGCCTACGTCGACGGCTACATGGTGGCGGCGCCCAGCCGTCCGCTCATCGAGCACGCGGTGGGGTATCGGGATAGCGGCTATACTCTGGCTTCGTCCCCACGCTTCAGCAACCTGCTTCCGTCCGACGGCCATGCCAATTTCTCGGCCCTCACTTACCAGAACCTCCAGCCCGTGCTCGGGCCCCTGGCCCAGCTGTGGAACGGCGGTACGGAGAATCTGTCGCCGGAGCAGCGCCAGACCCTCGAGGAGCTGGTGGCGGACACCCCGGCGACCCTCGCCTGCGCCTACGGTGAGGAGGACCGCATCGTGCTGGTCAGCGACACCGAGGGGGATTACCTCTCGAGCCTGCTGGGCGCCGCCGGGGCCCTCGGCCTCGATCTCTTCGCCGCCGACGCGGCGGCGCAGTCGGCGCCCACCGGTACGGCTGCGGCGAGCGCGGCAGCCTCCGGTCCCCACGCCTAAGAACATCAGCGAGAGGAGGAAACCGGCGGCGGTTGAAACACCGCCGCCGGGTGCGCGGTAATGTCTGTCATGGATTCGGTCATCGAGCTACACGACCTGCGCGTCCGCCTCGGCTCCCAGGAGGTGCTGCAGGGCCTCACCGGGGCCTTGTCGGGCCGCGCCATCGGCTTGCTGGGCCCCAACGGTGCGGGCAAGACCACCCTCATCCACACCCTCCTGGGCTTTCACGCTCCAGCTTCCGGCAGCGCCCGCATCTTCGGCCACGACGTGGTGCGGGAGCCCAAGACGGTGCGCCAGATGCTCGGCTACATGCCCGAGCGCGACGCTTTTATCGCCGGCATGACCGGCGTGCACTTCGTGCGGCTGATGGCGGAGCTCAGCGGTCTGCCCTCCCAGGCGGCATTGGAGCGAGCCCACGAGGCGATGTTCTACGTCGGCCTGGGGGAAGCCCGCTACCGCCCCATGGAGAGCTACTCCCTGGGCATGAAGCAGCGCGCCAAGCTGGCCCAAGCGCTGGTCCACGGGCCGCGGCTGCTCTTCCTCGACGAGCCCACCAACGGTCTCGATCCGCCGGCCCGGCAACGCATGCTGAGCCTGATCCGCGATCTGCGGGACGGCGGCGAGGTGCGGCTGGTGTTCTCGTCCCATCTGCTGCGGGACGTGGAGGAATGCTGCGACGAGGTGTTGATCCTGCGCCAGGGTCACATCGCCGCCTACTGCAACCTGGAGGAGGAGCGGCGCACCAACCGCAGCTTCCTCGAGCTGGAGGTCCGCGGCGACCGCGACTCCTTCGCCGCTGCTGCTGCGCGGCTGGGGGTGGAGAGCGCCCAGCACGGCCCGCGGCGGCTCAAGATGGTGCTCGCCAACGGTGTCGAGGTGCACGACCTCTATCGCATCGCCGAGGAGCAGTCGGTGCAGCTGCGGCGGCTGGTCTACAAGCGCGACTCGCTGGAGGACATCTTCTTGAAGGCCATGGAAGGAGGCGGCGATGGCGGTCTATGATCGCGGCTACAAACGCTTCGACGGGGAGCTGACCGAGCCGCTGGCGCGCTTCCTGGTGATCCCCCGCTACGCGTTTCGCACCGTCTTCGCCTCGCGCCTCTTCCTGGCGTTCTTCATCCTCAGTCTGGTGCCGCCGGTCATCGGCGCGTTGGTGATCTACCTGCGGTACAACGCGTCCTTCCTCCAGACCTTCAACCTCCAGATCGCGGATTTGCTGGTCATTGACGAGCGCTTTTTCGACGCCCTGCTTCACAGCCAGGGCTCTCTGGCCTTCTTCGTCACCCTCTTCGTGGCGCCGGCCTTGATGTCCGCAGACCTGCGCAACAACGCCCTGCCCCTCTACCTCAGCCGGCCGTTCTCGCGCCTGGAATACCTGCTCGGCAAGGCGTCGGTGCTGGTGGTGTTGCTGTCGGTGCTGACCTGGATCCCGCTGCTCGGTCTGTGGGTGCTCCAGGCCTATTTGGAGGACGGTTGGGCGGGGCGCTTCGCCTGGCTGCCCCTCAACCTGCTCGTCGCCTGCGGGCTCTTCCTGGTGCTGCTGATCCTGCTGGGGCTGGCCATCTCCGCCTGGCTGCAGCAGAAAGCCCTGGCCCGGCTCACCCTCTTCGCTTACTACTTCGTCTCCATCGCGGTGGCGGCGGTGGTCAATCTGATCTTCAGCCGCGCCATGGACACACCCTGGGGCGATCTGTTGAGCCTGCCCGCCAGCGTCGATGCGGTGTGGTCAGCGCTGCTGCGCACCTCCTCCGTCAGCGGTCTGCCGGCGTGGGCCGGCGCGCTCTCCCTGATCGCCGTCAGTGCTCTCTGCGCCCTGTTGTTGGTGCGCAAGGTGCGGGCCTATGAGGTGGTGCGATGAACGAGAACTCCAAGTCGGATCCCACCCTCGCCGACAGCTCAGCGGCGGAGGCTTCCTCCGGGGAGACGCCCACCGGCGCTCCCGTCGTCGAGCCGCCCGTGGTTGAGCCCCTGCGCAAACCACCCCGGCTGGGGGCGGAGGAGCGCTCCCAAAGCATCGTCTTCGAGAACGTCTCGCGCTTCTACGGCGAGGTCCTGGGGGTCAACCGGGTGAACCTGGTGCTGCCACCGGGGATCACCGGCCTGGTGGGGCCCAACGGTTCGGGCAAGAGCACCCTGATGAACCTGATGACCGGTTTGCTGCGACCCACCCGCGGGCGCGTGGAGCTGCTGGGCATCACCCCCGACCATCCGGAGCGGCTCTTCCACAGGGTGGGCTATTGCAGCCAGTTCGACGCCTTTCCCAAGGGCATGACCGGGCGCCAATTCCTCACCTCCTTCCTGCGCATTCACGGCCACGGCAACGCCGAGGCCCAGCGCCGGGCGGAGCGGGCTCTGGCCCGGGTGGGGCTCACCGAGGCCGGCAACCGCAAGGTGGCGGGCTATAGCAAGGGCATGCGCCAGCGCATCAAGCTCGCCAACGCCATCGCCCACGATCCGGAGATCTTGATCCTCGACGAGCCCCTCAACGGTCTCGATCCCATGGCCCGGGCGGAGGTCATCGCCCTCTTCCAGGAGCTGCGGGACGCCGGCAGCTTCCTGATCATCTCGAGCCACATCCTCCACGAGCTGGACATGGTTTCCGACCGGGTGGTGCTGCTGGATCACGGCTATGTGGTGGCGGAAGGTGAGGTGGAGGGCGTGCGGGACGAGATGGACGACCGGCCCCTACAGGTGCTGATCCGTTGCGACCGGCCGGAGGTGGTGGCCGCCGCGGTCTTCGGCGATGGCCAGGCGGTGGGGGTCCAGCTGCACCAGGACCGCGGCGGCCTGGTGGTCAGCACCCGCAACGCCGACCGGCTGCACCTGTTGCTCAACCGCATCGTGGTGGAGCAACAGGTGCAGGTCGAGGCGGTGGCGCCGGCGGACGCCGACGTGCACGCACTGTATGAGTATTTGATCGGCGAACGGGGAGGCAAGGGATGAACACCGAGGCTCACAACGCCGGCGGCACCGCGGAGGAGCTGGCGGGCATCGAGCTCGCTCCGCCCCGAGCCGCCGCCCGCTGGCAGGCTCAGCTGTGGGGCATCCTGCGGCTGGAAGTGCGCAAGAACCTGCTCGGTGCGCGGGTGATTCCGCTCCTGCTCCTGGCGGCGTTGCCGGTGGGCCTGCTGATCCTGCAGGCGGTGCTGGTACCGATGTTCGGCAACGAAGCCGCCCAACAGGTGGACGGAATCGGGCTCTTCGCCGGCCTCTACCGCGTCTACTTCCTCAAGGTGGCCATCTTCGCCAGCTGCCTGGTGGTCTTCGTCCAGCTCTTCCGCGGCGACCTCATGGACCGCAGCCTGCACTATTACTTCCTGTGCCCGGTGCGCCGCGAGCTGCTGGTGGTGGCGAAGTTCCTCGCCGGCCTTACCGCCACGGCGCTGGTGCTCTCCCTCTCCACCGCCGCCAGCTTTCTCCTCGCGGTGCTGCCCTTCTCCGGTTCCGGTCTGCCCTCCGGTGCCGTTGGCCAGCTCTTCGCCTACTCCGGCATCACGGTCCTCGCCTGCGTCGGCTACGGGGCGGTGTTCATGCTCGCCGGCCTGTTCTTCCGCAACCCGGTGATCCCGGCGTTGGCGCTCTTCGCCTGGGAGCTGCTGAATCCCTTCCTGCCGGCGCTGCTCAAGCAGGTGAGCGTCATCTACTACCTGTCCTCGTTGTTGCCGGTGAAGATCAGCGCCGGGCCCTTCGTGGTGCTTTCGGATCTGGCGTCGCCGTGGGTGGCGATCCCGGGGCTGCTGCTGGTGGCGGGGGTGGCGGTGGCGGCGGCGGCGCTGCGCATCCGGCGGATGGAGATCACCTACTCCGACGATTGAGCCGCAACGCCCGTCTGCGGTCCGGAAGGTCCTCATCCACGGATCTCCCAGGCCCCGGTTCGTTTCCCCGCCCGCAAAGCGGGTATCATGCACAACCATGAGTCGATGGTTGCGCACCCCCGCCCCTCTGTCCTTCGCAGGTATCGCCGTGCTCTGGTGCATGGCCCTGGTTCTGTTGCCGGTTTTCGTCAGCGCCCAGGGCGCTTCCTCGGACGATGCCGCCGCCCGGCGGCTGCTGGTGGAGGCTCAGCGCCTGGAACGGCGCGGTGATCTGGAGGCGGCGCTCCGGGAGTATCGCCTGCTGGTGGATCGCTTCCCCGAGTCCGAGGCTTCCGCCGAGGCCCACTACTCCCTCGCCGAGGTGCTCTACCGCCAGGGCAATGTGATCCCCGCCCGCCAGGCCATCGACGAGCTGGTGGCCCGCCGCCCGCGTTCGCCGTGGTCGGCGGCGGCCTATGTGCTCCAGGGGCGCATGCTGGCGGAGCGCCCCACCGGCCCTGGTGATCTGGAGGCGGCCCGGGCGGTGCTGCGCCGCCTGCCGCTGCTCTACGGCCGGGACAGCTATCCGGAGCTCTCCTGGCGCGCCGAAGCGCGAGTCCTGGTGGGGGAGATCAGTCTCGACCTGGGCCAGCCCGGGGATGCCGCTGCCGCCTTCATCCAGGCTCTGGAGGACGAGGTCGCCGGCCCGTGGACGGCGCGGGCGCGGCTGGGGTTGGCGAAAGTTTTGCTGGCCAACGGTGATTGGGTCGCCGCCAGCGCCGAGCTGCAGCGGGCGGCGGAGTCCGGTGTCGCTCCCGAGGCCCTGCTGGCGCGTCAGCGGTTGACCCTCCTTCATCGAGTACAGATCCGGCCCACCGCCGGGTTGCCCTCGTGGCGGCGGGCGCGCCCCCTGGCGGTGCCCGGCATCGAGTTGCGCAAACCGGTGGGCGTGGCGGCGGCTCCCGACGGCACCGTCGTGGTGGGCGATCGCGGTAGCGATACGGTGTACCGCCTGGCTCCCGATGGCTCGTTGGAAGATCGCCTGGAGCTCACCGAGCCGGGGCGCCCCTGGTGGCAGGACGGTGAGGTCTATCTGCCCTCCGGCGACGCCGTCAGCCGGCTCACGGATCGTTCTTCCCAAAGCTTCATGGCACCCCGGGGCAGGAAGATGGAGCCGGTGAAGGACCTCGCCGCCGGTCGCCGCGGCCGTCTGGGCCAGTGGTATTTGCTCGACGAGCAGAGCGACCGGGTGCTGGTCTTCATCCCCGCCGGCCGCTATCTGGCCACCCTGGCGGAGGGCGAACCGGTGGACGTCGCCCGCGATGCCCAGGGCCGCATCTACGTGCTCGACGGCAAGAGCTCTCAGGTCGAGCGCTTCAGCCCCGACGGCACTTCCCTGGGGGTGATCGTTCGCGATCTCGGGCGCAAGCCCCAGGCGTTGGACGTCGACGATCTGGGCAATCTCTACGTCCTCGACCGCGACGCCGGCCGCATCTCCATCTACCAGCCGGACGGCCAGCTGATGGCGACCCTCGGTCCCCAGCTGCCCGGAGGATTGGAGCTGCGCAATCCCCTGGACCTGGCGGTGGACGGCGCCGGCCGGGTGCTGGTGGTGGACGGCAAGTTGAGCACGTTGGTGGTCGTGGAATGAGGGGTAGAAGCGGAATGAGGATCCCGATGCACGACGACACCCACTTTTCGATGACCCTCCCAAGGCTACGAGGCGCCCGAGCTTTGGTGCTCGTCTCGACGCTGCTGCTCGCGCTGCTCGTGCTGCCGGCCGCCGTGGCGCAGATCGAGGAGCAGGACCTGCCACCGGAGAGCTACACCGAGATCGCCTACGACCGCCTCACCGCCGAAGAGCTGGCGCAGCGTTATCGGGCGGCCCAGGAGGCTTTCCGCAACGACCCCGCCGGCCCCGCCGTCCTGGAGCTCGCCAACGCTTTGGTGCGCATCCTCGAAACCCGCGTCGGCGAGGCCGAGGGCGCTCTGGCAGAGCTTCCCGACGGCGTGCCGGCGACCCCTTCGGACACGCTGGTGCGGGATCGCGCGCGGCTGGAGTCGAGCCTGCTCTTGCGCGCCCGCGCCTTGGACGCCCGGGGAGACAGCGCCGGAGCCGACCAGGACCTGGTGCGCATCCTGGCGCAAAATCCCGCTTTCGAGATGCCCTCCCAGGGCATCGACGCCAACTTCGCCAACCGCTACATCGCGCTGCGTCGTTCATCCCTCGGCCGCCTCAACCTGACGGTGACGCCGCAGGATGCCCGGGTGTTGGTGGACTCGCGGCGGGTAGACCCGTCTTCCGGAGAGCTGCCGGTGGCCGCCGGCACCCGCACCATCACCGCCAAGCGCCCCGGCTACGCCGACATCGTGATGCAGGTGGAAGTGCCCGGGGGGCGCACCGTACCGCTCAATCTGGAGCTCGAACGCAACAGCGCCATGCTGCGGCTGGTGACCCGTCCGTCGGACGTCGAGGTGCGGGTCGACGGGCAGCCGGTGGGGGTCACCCAGGGCACGCTGCCGCCGGGCTATCCGGTGCCGCCGGCGGCCTCCCGCTATCCGCGGAGCGAGCTGTCTGCGCCTTTGCGCATCGGTGACCTGACCCCCGGCGATCATCGCCTGGAGCTGAGCCGCGAAGGCTATCGCCCGTACCGGGTGTCGGTGTCGGTGCCGGAGCTGCGAGACTACGACGCCGGGGTGATGATCTTGGAGCGCGAGCGCGGCACGCTGGTGCTGCGCAGCCTGCCGCCGGGAGCGACGGTGGAGTTGGACGGCGAGGTGGTCCGGCCGCTGCCCCTGGGGGGCGGCGGTGGGCGCCTCGATCTGGCTCCTGGTGAGCATCGCCTGGTGGTTTCCGACGCCGCTGCCGGAGTCTTCGAGACTCGCGTCACCGTCGGCGATGGCGAGGAGAAAGAAGTCGCTTTGGATCTGCGGCCGGCGCTGGTGCTGGTGGGCGTCGTGGGCGGCGACGGCGTCGCCGGTGGCAAGCTGCGCACTGCCCTCGCCGAAGCCGGCTCACAGCTGGAGCGTTGGCTCTTCCTGGACCGTTCGGAGGAGAGCAGCGATTTGCTCGCTCGCCCGGAGCTTAACGCCTCGGTGCTCCGCGCCGCCACCGGCCCCGCCGCGGCGGCGGGCCGCTCGACGGTGCGTTGGGACCAGGTCCGCCAGGCCATGGAGCGGCGTTACCCGGGTTCCGTCTACGCTCTGGCGGTGCTCTCCGACGATCTGCTGGCCTCCCACGCGGACCTGTGGTTCCTCCCCGCCTCTCCGGCGCCGGCCCTTCCCGACCACCGGCGCATCCCCACCCATCGCCCGGAGGCGGTGGCGCAGGTGATCGAGGGCTTCGACCAGCCGGTGGAGCTGCAGCGTCCCTGGCTGGGCGCGCTCCTGGTAGACAGCGCCGCCGCCCAGGGTCCGGTGGTGGCTTCGGTCACCTCCGGCGGCCCCGCTGCTTCCAGCGGCCTGGCCCCCGGGGACGAGATCCTGGCACTCTCCGGTGAGACGCCGGGCACCGCTGCGGCGTTGATGGAACGCTTGGCGGAGCAGCCGGAGGGCTCGAGCCTGAGCGTGACGGTGCTCCGGGGCACGGAGACGAGAACCGTCGACCTGCGCCTGGGCATCACCCCGGCGGTGGTGCCGCTGGATTCTCCGGACTTGATCTACGCCTCCATCTCCGCCTTCCTCACCGCCCTGGCCTCCGACCCCCTGGACGGCACCGCCCCGTGGCTCATCGAGCTCAACCAGGCGGCGGTCTATCTCCACGGCCGGGACTACGAAGAGGCGGTGAAGGTGTTGCGGGGCATCGAGGCTCCCACGGGCTCCGGGCTCGGTCAGGGGACGGTCGACTATTGGCTAGCCGTAGCTCTCCGCGCCCTCGGGCCCGACTACGCCGCCCAAGCCCAAGGCGCCCTCCAACGCGCCGCCGCCCAAGAAGGCGCCCGCCTCTTCCACAACGACGGCCCCCGCGTTGCGCCCCGTGCCCGGGCGCAGCTGAGCGGTGGGGGCTGATTTTCCTCCTTTTTCCCTTTTTCATTCTTGGTTCACCAGGGGGCCTCCGCCCCCGCGTTGCCGGGCCCTAATTGAGCTTTGCCCGACTTGCTGAAATTCCTTCACCTCACGCTCCTTCGTTCAGCAGGGGGCCGATGAACCCGTGGGCGTGGGCCGTCGGGTTCTGCGGTGGGCGAAGACGCCCATCCTCGAAACCCGCAGCCCACTCATACCGGAAGTGGTTGATCCAGCTTTGGGGTGCTAGCGACCGGGAGTGGAGTCGCTAGCTGAGGTGAAGGGGCGGGGGTCTCAAGCTTGGGCTTTACAACAGTTTGCGGCGATGAGGGGGGGTGCCGTTATACTGGTTGGGGCTCGCGTCCGCGAGCAGACCCACGGGAGATCTGAATGACGAAATCTTTGCGCGCCATGCTCGCCGGCCTGATCGATTATGCCGGCCTTTTTCCACCGGCCCAGCTGCCCATGCAGCCATCGGTGGACAACTACGCCGCCTACCGCGGTGGAGAGGACGCGTGGATGTTGGGGCGCTTTGTCGTGCCCCTGGCGCGGCTGGAAGAGCTCGAGCAGGCGGTTGAGGAAAGCTCTTCTGCGGACGGGGAAGAGCCCTGGCCGCTGAGCGTCCTGGCGCCGCCGGATGCGGCGGCCGCCGAGGCGTTGATGAGATTCGACCAGCGCCGGGACGAGACCGGCCTGACCGTCTCCTCCCTCGAAATTCGGGTGGCGAGCCCGGAGGAGGTGGAGAGGGCTCTGCAGCTCATGCCCGAAGAGTGGGAGCTCTTCTTCGAGGCCGCCGCCGGCGAAGAGTTCCAGCCCATCGTGGAGGCGTTGGCGGGGACCCGGGGGCGAGCCAAGATCCGCACCGGAGGCGTCACCGCCGAGGCCTTCCCGCGGCCGGCGGAGGTTCAGGCCTTCTTTGCAGCCTGCCGCGCCGCCGGCATCCCCTTCAAGGCCACCGCCGGCCTGCACCATCCGATCTGCGGCCGCTACCGGCTGACCTACGAAGACGATAGCCCCTGCGCCACCATGTACGGCTTCGCCAACCTCTTCCTGGCCGCGGCTCTGCTCCACGCCGGCACGCTGGCGCCGGAGGACGTCTCGCGCCTGCTGGTGGAATGCGACTCTATGGCCTTCTGCTTCGACGATGAAGGTGCCCAATGGCACGACGCCCGGATCACCACCGCCCAGCTCGTCGAGGCGCGCCAAAGCTTCTGCCGTTCCTACGGCTCGTGCTCTTTTACCGAACCGATCGACGACTTGCGAGGACTGACCTGGCTATGAACCATACTGCCGACCATACCCACAATCCGCTGCTGCACAGCTGGGTGGAATCCGCCAACCAGCCCGAGACGGATTTTCCCATCCAGAACCTGCCCTTCGGCGTCTTCGTTCCCCCCGGCGCAAGCGAGGGTCGGGTGGGCGTTGCCATCGGTGACCAGGTGCTCGATCTACGGGCCTGCAGCGAGGCCGGGTTGTTCAAATTGCTCGATGCCGCGGAGGCTTGCCGAGCCCATCGCCTCAACGACCTCATGGCCCTCACCGCCGATCAGCGGAAGGCCCTGCGGGGGCGGCTGGTGGAGCTTCTGAAGCACGACGCCGAAGGCGAGCATCGGGAGCTCGCCGAGAAGGCGCTCTTCGATCAGGACGCCGTGCGCATGCTCATGCCCGCCCGGGTCGGCGACTACACCGACTTCTATGCCTCCGTGCACCATGCCACCAACGTTGGTTCCATGTTCCGGCCCGACAACCCGCTGTTGCCCAACTACAAGCACATCCCCATCGGCTATCACGGGCGTGCCTCGTCGCTCTTGGTCAGCGGCACGCCGGTGCGCCGGCCCGAGGGGCAGCTCAAGGGAGAGGAGGGCCCGGGCTTCGGTTCCTCCAAGCTCCTCGACTACGAGATGGAAGTGGGAATCTTCATCGGCCCTGGCAATGCGCTGGGGGAGAGCGTGAGCCTCGATGAGGCGGAGGACCACTTGGTGGGCTTGTGTCTGGTCAACGATTGGTCCGCCCGCGACATCCAGGCCTGGGAGTATCAGCCCCTGGGGCCCTTCCTGGCCAAGAGCTTCGCCACCTCCGTTTCTCCTTGGGTGGTCACCGCCGAGGCGCTGGCGCCCTTCCGGGTGCCGGCCTTCCAGCGGCCCGGGGACGACCCCAGCCCTCTGGAGTATTTGCACAGCGACGCGAACCAGCGCTACGGCGGCTTCGACCTGCAGGTGGAGGTGTGGCTCCAGACCGAGGCCATGCGCAAGGCCGGCCACGACCCGGTGCGCCTCTCCCACGGCTTCTTCAAAGATCTCTACTGGACCCCGGCGCAGATGATCACCCACCACACCAGCAACGGTTGCGACCTGCACCCCGGCGACCTGCTGGCCAGCGGCACCGTCTCCGGCCCCGAGCGGCACAACCGCGGCTGTCTGCTGGAGCTCACCTGGCGCGGTGCCGAGCCGCTGGAGTTGCCCGGCGGCGAGACGCGCAAATTCCTCGAGGACGGCGACGAGGTGATCCTGCGCGGCTACTGCGAGCGCGACGATTACGTCCGCATCGGCTTCGGCGAATGCCGGGGCCAAATCATCGGGCGATGACCTGGACGATGAGCAGAGCGGGTCGCTGAGGAGACGCTCGTATGGTCGACAACCCCAATACCAGCGGACCCTCCGCCGGCCCGCCGGCCTCCGAGCCGGAGCCGGTGTGGCGGCCGTCGCCGGAGCGCGTCGCCGCCTCCAACCTGGTGGACTTCATGGCCTGCCTGGAGCGCCAGGGCCTGGCCCGGGTAGGGGATTACGATGCCCTCTACCAGTGGTCCGTGGCCGAGCCCGAGAGCTTCTGGCCGGCGGTGTGGGACTACTGCCAAGTGGTGGCCAGCCACCGATGGGAGCGGGTGCTGGACGACCCGGCCAAGATGCCCGGCGCCCGCTGGTTCGATGGCGCGCGGCTGAGCTTCGCCGAGAACCTGCTGCGCTTCGACGACGACCACCCGGCGCTGGTCTCCTGGACCGAGGCTGGCCCCCAGCGGCGCCTGACCTATCGGGAGCTGCGTCGAGAAGTGGCCCGGGTGGCGGTCTCCCTGGCGGCCCTGGGGGTGGAGCCGGGAGACCGGGTAGCGGGCTTTTTGCCCAATTTGCCGGAAGCGATCATCGCCATGCTCGCCGCCTCCAGCCTGGGGGCGGTGTGGTCCTCCTGCTCGCCGGACTTCGGCATCGACGGCGTGCTGGACCGCTTCGGCCAGATCGAGCCCAAGGTGCTCTTCGCCGCCGACGGCTACGTCTGGTCGGGCAAGGAGATCGACGTCCTACCGCGAGTGCGGGCGGTGGTGGAGAAGTTGCCGTCACTGGTGGTGGTGGTGATGGTGCCCCATCTGAGGGAGTCCTCGGATCTCGCTAGTGACCTAGAAAGTCTTTCTCTCGAAGGCTCCTCGTCTCTCGGGGGTTCCTCCGGCGGCGTCTGCCTATACCAAGACTTCCTCGCCGACGAGGCCGCCCTCGATGATCAGAATCCTCTGAGCTTCGCCCAGTTGCCCTTCGATCACCCGCTCTACATCCTCTACTCCTCCGGCACCACGGGGCTGCCCAAATGCATGGTCCACGGCGCCGGGGGGACCCTGCTCCAGCACCTCAAGGAATTGGTGCTGCACACCGATCTGCGCCGCGAGGACAAGATCTTCTACTACACTACCTGCGGGTGGATGATGTGGAATTGGCTGGTCAGCAGCCTGGCGGTGGGGGCGACGGTGCTGCTCTATGACGGCTCGCCGCTGCCCGCCGAGCGCAAGGCAATCCTCTTCGACCTGGCTCAGGAGGAGGGGATGACGGTCTTCGGCACCAGTGCCAAATTCCTGGCCTTGGCGGAGAAGGAGGGGCTGAAACCGTCGGAGACTCACGACCTGGGGCCCCTGCGCACCATCCTCTCCACCGGCTCGCCGCTGGCGCCGGAGAGCTACGATTACGTCTACCGGGAGGTCGCCCCGGACGTCTGTCTGGCCTCCATCTCCGGCGGCACCGACCTGGTTTCCTGCTTCGCTTTGGGCAATCCCACCGGGCCGGTCTACCGCGGCGAGCTCCAGGTGCGCGGCCTGGGCATGGCGGTGCAGGTCTTCGATCCCGACGGCGAGCCGCTGGTGGGAGAAAAAGGTGAGCTGGTGTGCACCCAGGCCTTCCCCTCCATGCCGGTGGCGTTCTGGAATGATCCCGACGGCGAGCGCTACCGCAGCGCCTACTTCGATTTTTATCCCGGCATCTGGCGCCACGGCGATTGGGTGGAGCTGACACCCCGGGGCGGGCTGATCATCTACGGCCGCTCCGACGCCACCCTCAACCCCGGCGGAGTGCGCATCGGCACCGCGGAAATCTACCGTCAGGTGGAGGCCCTGGACGAGGTCCTCGAGAGCCTGGTGGTGGGGCAGCGCTGGCAGGGGGACGTACGTATCGTCCTCTTCGTCCGCCTGCGGCCGGGACATGAGCTGGACGACGAGCTCCGAGAGCGCATCCGTCGTCACATCCGGGCCAACGCCACGCCGCGCCACGTGCCGGCGAAGATCCTGGCGGTGGCCGACATTCCGCGCACCATCAGCGGCAAGATTTCCGAGCTGGCGGTACGCAACGTGATCCACGGCGAGCCGGTGAAGAATACCGACGCTCTCGCCAACCCGCAGGCCCTGGAGCTCTTCCGGGACCTGCCCGAGCTGAAGGACTAAATCACCGCTGACGGTGGCGGCCGAGCTGCGACGGATCTGGGATTCTGGATCCGCGTCTTGGTACAATCACCTGTCAGCCATTCGCACGCGTTCTGCCGGGGGCCGGCCAACCGCTGTTTCGTTCGACTCCGCCGCGGGCCCCGCGGATGGGGATACAACCAGGAGGTCTACGATGAACGACAACCCCCTAGGACTCAAGAAGATCCATCACGTCGAATTCTGGGTAGGAAACGCCAAGCAGGCGGGTTTCTACTACCGGCAGGTCTTCGGCTTTTCCCAGCTCGGCTACGCCGGCCTGGAAACCGGAATTCGCCACGACACCTCCTATGCGTTGCGCCAGAACGACGCCACCTTCGTGTTCAGCTCGCCGTTGAAGCCCGAGAGCCCGATGAACGCATTCATCGCCAAGCACGGGGACGGTGTGCGCGACATCGCCTTCCAGGTGGAGGACGCCGACCACGCCTATCGCGAGGCCCTCAAGCGCGGCGCCGAGACCGCCATCGAGCCCTACGATCTCAAGGACGAGCACGGAGTGGTGCGCCGCGCCGCCATCAAAACCTATGGCGACACCATCCATTCGCTGCTCTCGTTCGAAAACTATGACGGCCCGTTCCTGCCCGGCTTCGAGCTGCGGCCGATCCCCGCGGAGTCCGTGGGCATCCGCCGCGTCGACCACATCGTCGGCAATGTCGAGCTGGGCAAGATGCAGTATTGGGCCGATTGGTACAGCCGGGTGCTGGGCTTCGAGCGCTACATCACCTTCGACGACAAGGACATCTCCACGGAATACAGCGCTCTGATGAGCATCGTGATGTCCGACAATGATTACGCGATCAAATTTCCCATCAACGAGCCCGCGGCGGGCAAGAAGAAGAGTCAGATCGACGAATATCTGGAGTACAACGGTGGCCCCGGGGTGCAGCACGTGGCGTTGCTCACCGACGACATCCTGCAGACCGTCGGCGAGCTGCGCGACCGCGGGGTCGAGTTCCTCAACGTGCCCGATACCTACTACGAGGACCTGCCCAGCCGCGTCGGCGAGATCGACGAGGAGTCGGATGCGGTGCGCCGTTTGGGGATCCTGGTGGATCGGGACGAAGAAGGGTATCTGCTGCAGCTGTTCACCAAGCCGGTGGAAGACCGCCCGACGGTGTTCTTCGAGTTCATTCAGCGCAAGGGCAGCCGCGGCTTCGGCAAGGGCAACTTCAAGGCTTTGTTCGAGGCCATCGAGCGCGAGCAGAGCGTGCGCGGCAATCTGTGAGCCGGCGCCGCCCCGCCCCAGCCGCCAAACCTCTTCGACCCTTCGTCGCTGATCGAGCCGCCGAGAAAGGAGCCATCTAATGCCCATCTATCATCGCCTGGGAAAGATCCCCAGGAAGCGACACGCCATTTTCCGCCAACCCGACGGCAGTCTCTATCCGGAGCAGCTGATGGGGAACAAGGGCTTCGTC
This sequence comes from Acidobacteriota bacterium, assembly GCA_034211275.1. NCBI lineage: Bacteria > Pseudomonadati > Acidobacteriota > Acidobacteriota bacterium. The sequence continues at coordinate 24,930 of JAXHTF010000001.1, read as the reverse complement.
GGCATCTCCTCGTTGCTCTATCACCTGCGGCCGCCGACCCAGGTGAAGAAGGTGGAGACCCTCAAGTCCGTCGCCTTGGAGAAGGCGGGGGATCCGCCCCTCCGCCATCGTCATTTCCGCGGTCACCGCCTCGATCTCGGCGGCAGCGCCGTGCTCGACCGGGTGCCGCTGATGTTCAACCGCGACCTGGCGTCGTATTTGGTGGCCCCGGACCGCGAGGACGATTTCTTCTATCGCAACTCTCAGGGCGACGAGGTGGTCTATGTCGCCGAGGGCGAGGGCGTGCTGGAATCCCAATTCGGCGACCTGCCCTTCCAGCCCGGCGACTACCTGGTGATCCCGCGCAACATCACCCACCGCTATCGCTATGCCGAAGGCGCGGTGCGGCTGCTGATTCTGGAGAGTGCCGGCTATATCCGGGTGCCCAAGCGCTATCGCAACGAGCACGGCCAGCTGACCGAGGATTCGCCCTTCAGCGAGCGCGATCTGCGCCTGCCCCAGGAGCTCCAGGTCCACGACGAGACCGGTGAGTTCCAGGTGGTGGTCAAGCAATACGATTCGCTGACCTCCATGACCCTCGCCCATCATCCTTTCGACGTGGTGGGGTGGGACGGCTATTACTATCCGTGGGCCCTCAACATCCACGACTTCGAGCCGCGGGTGGGCCGGTTCCATCTGCCGCCCCCGATCCATCAGACCTTCGAGGGCGATGGTTTCGTGATCTGCTCGTTCTGCCCCCGGCCCTACGACTTCGATCCCGAGGCGGTGCCGGCGCCCTACAACCACTCCAACGTCATGTCCGACGAAGTGCTCTACTATGCCTCCTCGGAGTTCATGAGCCGCAAGGGCATCGAGTACGGATCCCTCACCCTGCACCCCGACGGCTTGCCCCACGGCCCCCATCCGGGCCGCGCCGAGGCCTCCATCGGCCAGAAGGGCACCGACGAGCTGGCGGTGATGTTCGACACCTTCCGGCCGCTGCACGTGGCCAAGCCGCTGCTGGCGGTGGAGGATGAGACGTACGTCACCAGCTGGCTCGAGTAGCCAGCCGCTGCCCATCGCACGCCATCTCGCCGCGTGCTCCTCGTCTCGGCTTGTGCGGCGTACCGTGGGTACGCCTCCGCGCCTCGCTCCTGCGCTGCGACGATCTGACGCACGCTGAACAGCGGCTTGGCTTCGGTGCTGGTTGGTAGAGAGTCAGCGGGTCCCGTCGAGCCAGGTGTCGGGGGCGGGGAGGATTTGGCGCAGATAGTGGGAGACACCGCGGCTGCGCACCCAATCCCGGGGGTAGCCCAAAGAGACCTCCTCGAAGCGCACGCCGTCGCGGAAGTGGGTGCCCTTGATGTGCAGGTGGCCGTAGATCACCGCCGCCACCGGGAAGCGGCGGTGCCAGTCCTCCGACTCCCGGGTCCCGCACCAGATGGAAAAGCGCGGAATACGCCGCAGCCGTACCAGATCCTGGCGTAGAGGCCAGTGGCTGATCAGGATCAGGTGGGCACCGTCGGTGGCTGCCTGGGCCAGCCGCTCGCTGGTGTAGCGCACCCGCGCCGCACACCAGGCGGGGCGGGAAGGAAAGGGGTCGGGGTGGAGCAGGATCTCGTCACCGCACAGGACCCCCGACTCCGCCGCCCAATCCACCGCCTCGTCCGCCGCCACCTCCGGCGGCCGGAAGCTGTAGTCATAGAGCAGGAAGAGGGGCGCGATGCGGTAGGAGCGTCCGTCCTCCGTCACCCCTGGCCAGCGGGCGTAGGGATCCTCCGGAGTGAGCACGCCGAAGCTGCGGCAGATGTCCACCAGCCGGCGGTACTTCTCTTCCCCTCGGAGCGGCGACGGATCGTGGTGCAGGGACCACAGGTCGTGGTTTCCCGGCACCCACACCAACTGCCGGAAGCGCGAGCTGAGCTCCGAGAGGGCGAAGCGCAGCTGGCCTTCCGTTTCCCCCACGTCGCCGGCGATGATCAGCCAGTCCTCCGGAAAGGCGGGCATCTCCGTGAGCGCTTCGCGGTTGGAGCGGTTGGCGATGTGCAGATCGCTGATGGCCCAGAGCTTCATGGACAACCGGCGGCCTTCAATGGACGATCTCCGGGATCAGGGGCTCCTCCGGCGGCTCGTCCTGGTCGGAGCCATCGCCCGCCGCTTCCTCCTCCGAGCCGTCCGGCGGGAAGAGCAACGCTTGGACCACCGACTCCTCAGGGCTCTCGGCCTCTTCGTCATAGTGGAACTCGGTGAGGGGATGGCGCAGGGGCTCGACGGTGAGATCCGGATGCACCAGCGCGCCGCCGCCGCTGGGGATACCCAAGCCCCGCACCGTCTCGCGGATCTTGGGCAGGGCGGTGTGCATGCGCGGCCACTCCGGCTCGTCGTGGACGTCGATGAGGTAGGGCACCAGCTTGAAGGTCTCGAAGCTGCCCACCGGCTGGCCGTCCTTCTCCTTGAGGCCGTAGAGTCCCAGCTGCACCGCGCCGGCGGAGACGCCAATGAGCAGAGCGCCGCCGTAGTAGCACTCGATGATCTTCTGGGTGACGCCGTTGTCCTGCATGGTCTTCCAGCCCCGCTGAGCGTCCCCCCCGGCGAGCAGAATCAGGTGCGCCGACTCCAGGAAATCCAGGTCCTCCTCGCTGGGCTCGGAGGGGATCATGCGGCAATCATCGATGCCCGCGCCTTCCATGGCTCCCTGGAAGAGCATGTAGAACTCCGGGCGGTCCTCGTTGGAGGCGCCTAAATAGGCGGCCCGGGGGCGGTCCTCCTCGATCAGGTCGCGGATCCGGCCGAGAAAGAGCTCGCCGTCCTGTCGCCAAAAGAGCAGCTGGCTGTCGGCTAGCAGTAGAATTGGTTTGATGGGTGTTTCCACGTCAGATGTCCTCCTGAGGCTCGTCGCCGTAGGCCCTTTTTCCGGGGCTGTCGAAGCCTCGCCGACGGATGAAATGGCTGTCGCCGGTGGGCCCATTGTATGCGCGGGGGCTCGAACGGGGCCAAATCCGGAGGCTCCACCTACCCCTAGACGCAAGCCCTGTTCGACCGTGTGCAACCCCGCGCAATCGTTTGATATAATTATGGTTTGGAGGGAGTGTCAAACCTATGTCTGAATTGCACGTAAGGCTTAAACTTGACGGAACCCAACTGGAGCTCCTCGAGGGAGACATCACCGAGCTCGAGTTGGAGGCCATCGTCAACCCTGCCAACGAGAATCTACAGCTCGGGAGCGGTGTCGCCGGCGCGATCCTGGAAAAGGGCGGAGAGGCGATCCAGGAAGAGTGCAACCGTATCGGCCAGACCCCGGTGGGTACCGCCGTGATGACGGGAGCCGGCGAGCTCAAAGCTCAGCAAGTGATCCACGCCGTCGGCCCCCAGATGGGCGAAGGAGACGAGGACCGCAAGCTGGCATCGGCGGTGCGCTCGGCCCTGGCTCTGGCGGACCGCAATGGTCTCAAATCCATCGCCATCCCCGCCATCTCCACCGGCGTTTTCGGCTTCCCCATGGACCGCTGCGCCCGCATCCTGCTCACCGAGGTCCACCGCTACCTACAGGGTGGTACCAAGCTGGAGAAGGTGGTGGTTTGTCTCCACGGTGAGGAGGCCTTCGGCATCTTCCGCCGCGAGCTCCGGCGCGGTTTCCGCTGATTGACGCTCGATAACCGAATCTTCCTCCAACCTCCCTCGGGTGCCGACGGGCTGCGCCTGGCGCCGGTCGGTTCCCTCGGGAGCGCTCACGCGACCAAGTAGGCGGTGGCGCGGATTTGCAGCCGCGCCCGATTCTCGAAGCCGCTACCCGCCAGCGTGAACGCGGTGCGGGTCGCCAGCACCGGCAATACGATCCAACCGTCAAAACTATCGCCGCCACCGTAAGGGGCCACGACCGGCTCGATCTCGGCGAGCTTCACCCAATGCTCGTGATCCGGGTCGAAGCAGGCTCGCAGCTCGACATAGGCGCGGTCCAGGTCGATGGCTCGGCGCGACGACGGGTGCCAGAGCGAGAAAACGAAGCGCATCTCGTCGTAGCTTTCCGTGGTGAAAAAGGTCTCCTCCCCGCTGCGCAAGGGGAAGGCGAAGCTGCCTCCAGCGTCGGTGGCGTGAATCTCCGGAGTTTCCTCGAAGAGGATCTGCCGCGGGCGCACGGGTGCGGGCTGTCGTGGCTGACTCATCGTGGGTCTTTCCTTTGTTGGGTGAGCCGCAGGTTGCGGAGCGGAGACATCGCGGGCCTCGATGGCCGGGCTCTCGCGCATTCGGTGGTCCGCGTTCTCGGCGCCGAGGGCGGCCGGGTGCGCCGGAGCTCGTTCGCGGCGCGAAAAATGGAGTCTATCATCGCTCATCGCGCTACCATGGAGGTGTTGGTGGCCTTTCTTGACAGCCCGATTCGACCGGCGGTAGCTTCGGTCGAATTCATCCACCGAGGACTTCCCCCGAGGAGACCATGCCCAAGTCCAAGATGCGCTCGTACCTGATCTTCACCGGCACCGGACCGATTCTGGTGCTCTCTACCTATCCCAAGCTCACCGATGAGCGGTTGGTCCAGAAGCTTCGGTACAAGGGAATCGACAAATTCATCGCCTACACCGTCGACCTCGACGCCGTGGAAGCTCGCTACCCGGAAGCCTACGAGAATATTGCCGCGGACCTCTCCGGTACCGAGGACATCCGCGTTCTGGATTTCAACGGCCACCAGATCATGGCCAACTTCTCGGTGGACGCGTTGGGTGATCCGATCAAATACGGCGGTTGACGGCCTCTCGCCGGCCGCCGCCGCGGTCTCCCCGAGGATAGCCCGCGGATAGTGCGCCCCTCGGTGGAGGTCCCTGATGGAGCCCCCTGATGGAGCCTGAAGTCTCGGTCGTCATACCGACCTACAACCGCATCGACGTGCTGCCGGAAGTGCTGGCGGCGCTGGAAGCGCAGGAGGGTGCGCCGCCCTTCGAGGTGTTGGTGGTGAACGACGGCTCCACCGACGGTACCGCCGACTGGCTCGATCAGCGTCGCTTCACCCTGCCGGCCGAGGTCCTGCACCAACCCAACGCCGGCCCGGCGCGAGCCCGCAACCGCGGCGTCGCCGCCGCCCGCGGGCCCTGGGTGGCCTTTCTTGGGGACGACACCGTCCCTTCCCCGGGATGGCTGGCGGCCCATCGTGAGGCCCATCGGCGCCATGGAGACTCGCCGGAGCTGGCGGTCATCGGCTACACCCGCTGGCATCAGCGCATGCGCCTCACCCCGTTTCTCGACTACATCAACGAATACGGCCTGCAATTCGGTTATGCGTTGATCGAGGACCCCGACGACGTTCCGTTCAACTTCTTCTACACCTCTAACCTCTCGCTGCATCGCCAACGGCTGCTCGACGAGCCCTTCGACGAGGGCTTCCCCTACGCCGCTTGGGAGGATATCGAGGCCGCCTATCGCCTGCGGCGCGGGGGTTTGCGGCTGATCTACGAAGCCTCTGCGGTGGTTTGCCACGACCACCCGACGGATCTTGCGCGCTTCGCCCAGCGACAGGAGAAGGCGGGCTACTCGGCGGTGGTTTTCTATCTGCGGCACCCGGAGATGGCGAGCTTCTTGGGCCTCGGGCCGGAGGGGCCGCCGCCGCCTCTCAACCGCTGGGTTCAGGGGCTTCGCGGCGGCCTGGCCCGGACCTTGCAAAATACTCCTGTGAAGATGCCGGCTCTATGGCAAGAATGGTTGCGCGGCCAGTACATTTTGGGCCTTCACCGCGGATGGCATCACGAGGTGGAAGCCCGACGGTCGAGCACCGAAGGAGGTTGAAGATGAGACTACAGATGATGAAGCGATGGCCCCTGGTCGCCGGATTGCTGGCTGGGGCCCTGATGATCCTGGCGGATGTCCCCGTGGCTTCCGCCGACACGCCACAGCGCGGCCAGAGCGCTCGGGTTCAGGGGGGTTCCTCGGGAGGCTCTTCCAGCGGTTCTTCCAGCGTCTCCCGAGGCTCCAGCCGCAGCTCGAGCTCGGGCTCTGTGAGCCGCTCTTCCGGCGGCCGTAGCTCGGCCCGCTCGACGCCCCAGACGCGGCCCAGCCGCCGGGGCGACAGCCGGCCTTCCGCCCGAGTGCGGAATCCGGGCAACTACGAGGGCTCGTCCTCGGCATCCGACTACTCGCGCCGGGACCGTGACAGCCGCAGATACCGCGACCATCGCGACCGCCATGGCTATTACGGTGGTCACTACCGCAACTACTCCTATTGGGGCAGCCACCACTACTATCCCTATTGGAGCTCCCGCTTCTATTGGGGCTGGGGTCCGTATTGGTGGGGTGGCTACTACGGTCCGCCGGTGCGGGTTTACTACTCCGCCGCCGACGGCCTGGGCGCCTTGGACTTCGATGTCCGGCCCGAAAAAGCAGAGGTCTTCCTCAACGGTCAGCGCATCGGCGTCGCCGACAACTTCGACGGCTTCCCGACCTATTTGTGGCTGGAGGAAGGCACCTACGACGTGGTCATCTACCGGGAGGGCTACGAGACCATCGCCCGCCAGTACAGCATCGTGCCCGGCGTGGTCATCGACATCGAGGACCGCATGGTCCCCGGTGAAGCCATCAAGCCAGAGGAGCTGCCGGCTTCCTCCACGGTCAACCGCGACCGCCGCGCGCAACGGGAGCAGGAGCGACAGGACGCTCTGGCCCGAGAGGACGAGGAGTGGCGGGAGCGAGCCCGGGCCTACCGCGAGCGGCGGGACGCCCCCGCCGACAGCCGGGACGCCCGCGCCGAGCCCAGCCGCCTCTATCTGACGGTGGAGCCCGGGGACGCCTCGGTCTACCTGGACGGTCGCGTCCTGGGCACCGGGGATGAGCTGAGCCGCCTTCACGCCGGCTTGCTGGTGGACGCCGGTGAGCACGAGCTGGAGGTGGTGCACCCGGACTACGAGACTCAGACCATCGTTTTCGAGGTCGAGGAGGCGGGGGAAGAGACCCTCGACGTAGAGCTCGAGCCGGAAGACTGACTCTCGCCCCTTCGAGCCTCCTGCGGAAAGGCAAACGACCGGCGACGCCCTTGTGGGGCCGCCGGTCGTTTTTCGTCTCCGTCAGCCGGAGACGACGCGGATCTTGCGCTCCAACCAGCGGGCCTCGGCGAGGGCTCCGGCGAGATCTCCATCGCTGCGATAGGGGCGGTCCGGAATGCGGCGATAGCGCAGGCCGAAGGTGGTGGCGCCGGCCAGGGGCAAGGGCTCGATGGCCATCTCCTGGAGTGGCAGGCCGCTGGACTCCGGCGCCCTTTCTTCCTCCGGCGGCCGCACCGAGAAGCGCAGGCCGCCGCGCTCGATGGGCTCGCGCCAGTCGTTGCACACCGCCAGCGACAGCAGATCGGTGAGCTCGAGGATTCGGTAGTCCCGGCGCACGGTGATGGCATCCGCGCCGGAGCGCTGGGTCAGCTCTTTGCGCAGCTCATCCAGACGTTCGAAGAACGCCTCCCAGCCCTCGTGCTGGCGATGGTCCTCGTGCAGCCCGGAGGCGTGGTGGGCGATGAGCAGCGAGGCGTAGGCATGCTCGTCGGCGAAGCGCTGCACTCCCCGTAGCCAGATTTCGAAGCGAATCTCCGTGGGGATGTCTAGAAAGCTGTAGGGATCGCCGCTCTCCGGATTGACCCACGGAGCCGAATCGGTTTCCCGCCAGCCGTTGTCGTGCTCGCGAATACCGAAGAGAATCTCCTCTCGCCGCGGGTTGTCGGGAAGCTCGTCGTCGCGCCACAAGCCGGCCAGCTGTCCGGAAAAGAAGGCATGGTCGGTCTGAGTGGTGACCACCAGGTCGCCGTCCTGTCGGAAGAAAATCATGGGGATGATCCTATCGCTTCCTCAGGGCACGAAGCGATAGCCGACCCCGCGCACGTTGCGGATGAAGCGGGGGCGCCAGGAGTTCTCCTCGAAGGCCTTGCGCAGGGTCACGATGACGTTGTCCACCACCCTCGTGTTGGGATGGTTGGGCAGGTCCCAGACTTCCGTCAGCAACTCGCGGCGGCTGATCACCTGGCTCGGCCGTTCGGCGAACATCTTCATGACCGCCAGCTCCTTGCGGGAGAGCTCCCGGATGCCCTGGCGGGTCTTTGCTTGCCAGGTGCGAAAGTCGACCCAGAAGTTACCGAAATCCAGGCGCTCCACCTGATCGTCGGTGTCGCCGTCCGTCGCCGTCCACTGCTTGCGGCGGAGCAACACCTCCACCCGGGCCAGCAGCTCCGCCAGGTCGAAGGGTTTGGTCACATAGTCGTCGGCGCCGGTCTTGAGGCCGTAGACCACATCGTCCGGCTGGCTGCGGGCGGTGAGCATGAGCACCGGGGTGAAGTCCTCCCGCCGGCGCAGCTCGGTGCACACCGCGAAGCCGTCCATCTCCGGCAGCCGCACGTCCAGGAGGATCAGGTCGTAGTGTTCCTGCTCCGCGCGCTCCAGAGCGTCGGCGCCGTCCCCGGTGACGTCCACCCGATAGCCTTTGCGCTGAAGGTTGAACTCCAGCCCTTGGGCGATGGCCTCCTCGTCCTCTACCACCAGGATGCGCGGGCTGTCCTGCTTCTCCTCCATCTCGGTCCTCCTACCTCGCTGCCTCTGCTTCGTTCTTCAGGTTCGAGGCTGTTGGGGCGGACGCCGCCACCTGGGGCAGCACGACCTCGAAGCGCACCCCGGGGCGTCCTTCCGGCGATTCCGCCTTGATGGTGCCGTTCATCTCCCGCACCAATCCCTGGGTGATGGCCAGCCCAAGGCCGGTGCCCCGGCGCCGGCCGCGGATCTCTCGGCCGATTTGGTAGAAGCGGTCGAAGACCCGCCGCAGCTCGCTCTTGGGGATGCCGATGCCGTCGTCCTCCACCGCCAGGACGACGGTTCGCCGCGGGCCGTCCTGAGCCAGCAGGCGGATTTCGCCGCCGTGGGAGGAGAAGCTGGCGGCGTTCTCCAGCAGGTTGTCGAGAATGCGGTAGAGGGCATCCTCGGTGGCCAAGACCCAGGCGTCGGTGTCGATGCTCGGGGAGAAGGTCAGTCCCTGGCTCTGGATGCGTTCGCGCACCTCCTCCAGGTGGCCTTCGAGGAACGGCCGCAGCTCCAGGGGCTCGAGGCGCAGGCGATCGCGCCGGGCCTGCAGCCGCGAGGTCTCCAGCACGTTGTCCACCAGCCCTTCCATGCGCACCGCCTGCTGCTCGATGTAGCCCAGGAAGCGCTCCTGCTCCGCCCGGTCGATGTCGCTTTGCAGCAGAGTCTGGGCGTGCAGGCGAATGGCCGCCAGCGGCGATTTGAGCTCGTGGGTGATGCTGGCGACGAAATCGTCCTGCTTGGCGGAGTAGCGGCGCGCCGACAAGGTCTGCGCCAGTTGGTGGGTGAGGCCGGCGATGACCAGGGCGAAGAGCAGGCAGCCGGCGGCGAGGATCCACCAGTGGAAATTCTCCTGGCTCACCCCGACCCCTGCCGCCAGCTCGTTGATCCGCGCCTGGGCGCGCAATACGTAGATCACCCACATCACCAGCAGCAGGGTGGTGAAGAGCAGCGAGACGGTATAGCTGAGAACGATGTAGAGGGAGCTTCGGCGGCCCATGATCATTCGTCATCCTACCGTGGATCCCCACCACTTCAGGCCTCAAGGGAGGATCAAAGCACAGACGAGAGGCCGCCGCGAAGCTTTCCGATGACACTTCTCTGACACTTCCCCCGCCTCGCCGCCCCATCCTGACCGCATCCTGACAGCGCCACGGCGCTCTGGCGCGGATAATCAAAGTCCGCTGTTGCACCGAATGTTGTATCGACCATTCATTCCTTCGAGAGGTCTGTTCCATGGCCCGAGCTGCTGATTTCTCCGACTCCGCCGACCGCCCCCTGAGCCCTATGGGTTGGGTCAACGCCGCCGGCTTTCTCGCAATCCACCTCGGCTGCATCGCCGCCTTCTTCCTGCCCTTCTCCTGGAGCCTGGTGGGCCTGGCGGTGGCGCTCTATCTGGTCCGGATGTTCGCCATCACCGCCGGCTATCACCGCTATTTCTCCCACCGCAGCTTCAAGACCAGCCGTGTCTTCCAGACGGTGTTGGCGGTGCTCGGCCTGCTGTCGATCCAGAAGGGACCTCTCTGGTGGGCCGCCCACCACCGCCACCATCACCGCCACAGCGACCAGCCGGAGGATCTCCATTCCCCGCACCAGGACGGCCTGTATTGGTCCCACCTGGGGTGGATTCTGAGCGGCGACTATGAGGCCACCGACACGAAGCGCATCGCCGATTTCGCCAAATACCCGGAGCTGCGCTGGCTCGACCGCTACCACCAGGTACCGGCGCTGGTCATGGGCGCCCTGCTGCTGGCCTTCGGTGGCCTGCCGGCTTTCGTGTGGGGCTTCTGCATCTCCACCGTCGCCACCTGGCACGCCACCTTCGCCATCAACAGCCTCACCCACCTCATCGGCAAGCGCCGCTACGCCACCACCGATGACAGCCGCAACAATTTCGTCCTCGCCCTCCTCACCCTCGGCGAGGGCTGGCACAACAACCACCACTACTACAAGTCGTCGGTGCGCCAGGGCTTCTATTGGTGGGAGGTGGACATCTCCTACTACGTCCTCAAGGCCCTTTCCGCCGTGGGCATTGTGTGGGACCTCAAAACCCCACCCCGCCACATTGTCGAAGGCAACCGCCTCGACCGCCCTGCGGAGCCCACCTCCGCCGACGTCACCGAGCTCGCCCCGGCGGACGAGTCGGAGGTGCGGGCGGCCTAGTAGCAACCCTCCCCGGGCCGCAGCAAGAAACCTGGTTGGGGCTCGCTCGGGCCTCGGCGCTGCTGGCCGCCGCAAGACTTCGAGCCGCGGCGGCGCGCGGAAAACTCACTTCGTTCAGACAGTTCCGCGCGTTTCCCTGCCGCGGCTCGCGCTTGCGGCGGGCGCCTCGGAGTCCTCGCTCACTTCCAACCAGGTCCCGAGCTGCTCCCAGGCTGCTGCCGCGAAACCACGTAGACTAGCCCCATGCGCATCATCTCCCTCTGTCCGAGCCTCACCGAGCTGGTCTTCGATCTGGGGGCTGGTGAGGAGGTGGTGGGGCGGACGCGGTACTGCATTGAGCCCAAGGGCGTCGTGGAGTCGGTGCCGGTGCTGGGTGGGACGAAGAATCCCAAGGTGGAGGAGGTCGTTCGGTTGGCGCCGGACCTGGTCTTGCTCAACGAGGAAGAGAACCGCCGCGAGGACGCCGAGGCGCTCATCGAAGCGGGACTCACCTGCCGGAGCTACCTGCCCCAGACCGTCGAAGACACTGCCGCCATGGTGTGCGATATCGGGGCGGCCGTGGGGCGTACCGAGGCCGGGGAGAGGATCGCTGGCGAGATCGAGGCGCGGGCAGAAGCGGCTCGGGAAGCGGCGAAGCGGGGGCCGGAGGTTTCCTGGGCCTATCTGATCTGGCGCAAGCCCTGGATGGCTGCCGGGGGCGACACGTTTGTTGACGCTCTGCTGACCCTGCCCGGTGGCCGCAACGTTTTCGGTACCCACGAAGAGCGCTACCCGGCGGTCACCGCCGAGGAGCTTCGCACCGCCGATCCGCAACGCATCTGGCTCTCCTCCGAACCCTTCCCCTTCGAGAACAAGCACATCGACGAGATCGCCTCCGCCACCGGCCTGCCGCCCTCCCGCTTTCGCCTGGTGGACGGCCAGGATCTCTCCTGGCACGGCTCCCGCACCCGGCGGGGCATCGACTACGCGGTGGAGCTGCTGGAGGAGGCGCGGAAAGAGCTGGCGCCGGCGAGCCCTAGCTGACGCGACTCACTCCCAAGGCCGCGACACGATACAAGCGTTGATGCCGCCGATGCCGCTGGAGAGCTTGCCCACCGGCCCCGGCGGGGCCGCGCAGGCTTGGTCGAAGACGAAGTGGCGGTGGACCTCGGCGATGGCGGGGTTGAGCTCGTCCTCCGTCAGCGGGGTGGGGTAGAGCTGGCCGCGTTGGTAACCGAGATATTGGGCGGTGAGCTCCCAGCCGCCGCCAGCGGCCATGCCGTGACCGAAGGTGCCCTTGCGGGCGGTGACCAGCACGCTCTCCGGCAGCACACCGCGGAGGGTGGAGATCTCCTGGAAGTCGCCGGGGGTGGCGGTGGCGTGGAGGTCCCAGGAGGCGATGTCCTCCGGCGCCACGTGGGCGCCGGCGAGGGCCTGACGGAGGGCTTCCGTGGGACCTTCCTGGGACGGGGTGATGATGTGGTCCGCGTCGGCGCTGACGCCGGCGGCCAGTAGCTCCATCCCCAGGGGCTTGAAGCCGCGGGCGGTCATGTGGTCATAGTCACCGACAATCCACACCACCGCGCCGCCAGCGACGTGGGTGCCTCGTAGGCCGCCCAGGGGCTTGGACACGGCGCCGTCGGCGTTGATTACCCGGCCGGCGTAGAAGGCGCCGACGATGAGCGGGTGGGGTGGCGGATCGGTGGCGCCCACCACCACCGCCTTGGCCTCGCCGCGGCGGATGGTGTCCATGGCCAGCTTGAGGCCGACGCCGAAGGTGGAACACGCCGCCACCGGGGCGAAGGCCAAACCGGTGATGCGGCCGAGCATGGAGATCTGGGAGGCCGGCGTGTTGTGAATATTCCAGATCACGTTGGCGCTGACCTGCCGCCACGGGGGCTCCGGAGCCTCCCAGCGCTTCTGCAGCCGGCTTTGGCGGCGCCGCTTCTCCCGCATCAGGCGGATCTTCCCCGCCTCCACATCCCCTTCCACGGAGAGGGATTCGATCTCCCCCAGCTCCGTCAGATACTCCCCTAGCTCGGTCGAGCGATCGGCCCAGAACGCCCACCAGGCGTCTTCCGCCAGGTCTCGCTCTTCCACCGGCGCCTGCTCCGGGTCGGCGGGGATTTCCTGGTCGTCCGGCGGCGTGCCGTGGGCGAGGAAGTCTCGCAGCGCCGGATTGCGCTCCGGCTGAGCCCAGAAGCGATTCCAGCTCCGCTGGGCACGGTGGAGGGTGAGGGAGGCGTCGTGGATGGTGGCGATATTGCCGATGCCGGTGCCGACGTAGACGTGGGCGGCGGTGCCCAGGCGGGTCAGCTCGTCCTCGATGCCCGGGTTCTGACTCAACGCCTGGATGAAGCTGGCCAGTGCGTATTTGGTCGGCCGGTCCATCTTCTCGTCCAGCTGAGGAAAGCGGTTCGGCTTGAACCGCTCGTCGACCCAGGGGCGATAGTCGCGGAAGCGCAGCTCCGGCTGGCCGACGAGGAAGTTGTCCCGGCCGAACCCGTTGAACGGGCCGAGCCAGCTCTCGCTGCTTTCCAGGTTGTGGGCGAAGGTGTCGATATCCGGTGATCGGGGCGCGACGACACCCCATCCGAAGACTCCGATTCTGGTCAACGGGCTCCTCCTCGCTGAGGTTTCCCGGATTGTTACACATCCGATGCGGTAGCGCCGGGAGGGAGAGGCGGGTAGGGTTGCTGATCGATGGCTTGGGGTATGCTGATGAGGCCGGGTCCGGCGGCGGATGGGGCGCGCGATGCTGCCGCCCGTCCTCCCCGCACAGCTCGGGAACCCACCCATGCGAGGCGTAGAACAGATTCCGTGGCTATACGACGCCATGATGGCGATCTCCGAGTGGCGAGGTCTCGCCCGCTGGCGAGCCTGGGTCGCTGGAGGAGCCGGCGACCGGGTCCTGGAAGTCGGCTGTGGCAGCGGCCGGAATCTTCCCCACTACGACGCAGAGACTCGAGTCGTGGCCTTGGAGCCGGATTGGACCATGCTGCTGGTGGCACGGCGACGGGCTCCCGGGGCGGTCCTGGTGCTGGGCCGAGCCGAAGAGCTGCCTTTTGCCGAGGAGCACTTCGACACGGTGGTCAGCGCGCTGGTCTTCTGCAGTGTCGACGACCCCGACATCGCCCTGGCGGAGGTGGGGAGGGTGCTGCGGCCCGGCGGCGAGCTGCGAATGATGGAGCACGTGCGCTCCGAGCACCCGGTCCTCGGCAAGCTCCAGGATTGGTCTCAGCCGCTGTGGACCCGGGTTGCGGGAGGCTGTCGCCCCAATCGCTGCACCGAGGCATCGGTGGAGGCGGCGGGTTTCGTCATCACCTCCGACGGTCGCCGGCGCAGTGGCGTGATGCGGCGCTTTGCGGCTCGATGGGGCGGAAGCTCGGAGCCGGAGCCGGCCACGGAATCGGAGACCGCGAGTACCCCGGGGCCCTGAAGCCCAGCATTCTGAAGCCCGGCGGCCTGAAGCCCGGCGGCTTGAAGCCCGGCGACTGGGGCTGCAGATTCACAATTCTGCGACAGTCGGGCCGTGGGGTGGCGATGGTGGCGCGGGATGCTCGATACTGGACCTTTCAGGCCTTGGCCCAGAGAAAACCACGAGCCCAGAGAAATCCACCAGCCCAAGACTTCGACCTGGCCCAGCCTTCCGCCAACTCGCCCGGTGGCCCAACAACTGCGGAGATCCAACATCATGATGCGATGCCTTCGTTCTCGTCTTCTGCCCCTTGCGGCGTTGCTCTTGCCGCTGCTCCTGATCCCCCAGGGGGGGTGCGGTCAGCCGGAAGAGGAAAAGCCCGCTTCGGTGATCTTCATGATCGGTGACGGCATGGGGCCGGCAGCCATTGCCCTCGCGCGCTGGGCTCTCCTGGAGCCGGGGGAGCGGCTGACCCTTGAGCAGTTGCCGGAGGTCGGGTGGGTAACCACCTACTCCTCCAACAACGCCGTCACCGACAGCGCTGCTTCCGGGACCGCCATGGCGGCGGGGATCAAGACCGACAATCAGATGATCGGCATGACCCCCGACGAGCAGCCGGTGCGCACCATCGCCGACCTGGCCCAAGATCAGGGCTGGAAGGTGGGCTATGTCACCACCACCGAGATCACCCACGCCACGCCGGCGTCGTTTTACGGCTCGATCAAGAATCGCTACAAGCCGGAGGAGGTGGACAAGCTGGCGCCGCAGCTGCTGGAGCAAGGGCCGGATCTCATCCTCGCCGGCGGTTGGGCGGACTTCCTGCCCTACCGCAGCTACGGCAGCCGCCAGGACGATCGCAATCTGTTGGAGGAGTTCGAGGCTGCGGGCTATACCCTTTGGCAGGACCGCGAGGACCTGGAGGGTGAGCCCCCGGAGAAGCTCTTGGGGCTTCTGGCCGGAGGTCATATGCCCTACGAGCTGGACAACCAGCGGATACCCGAGGCGCTACGCTACCCGGACCTCCAGCGCCTCACGGAAGTGGCCCTGAAGGCCTTGGGCACCGGCGACCAGCCGTTCTTCCTGATGATCGAGGGCGGCCGCATCGACCACGCCGGTCACAGCTTCGACGCCGCCGGCGTCATCGCCGAGATGGCAGCTTTCGATCGGGCGGTGGAAGCGGTGATGGAGTACCAGAAGGAGCATCCGGAAACCCTGGTGCTGATCACCGCCGACCACGCCACCGGCGGGCTGGCGATCAACGACTTCGTCGACTGGGAAATGATCTCGCGGCAGTCCGCCTCGGTGGATTGGATGAAGGCTGACGTGCGGGACGAGGACGATCCCAAGGGGGCCGAGTACCTCGACGAGCTCTCCGGCTTCGATCAGTACCCGGAAGAAGAGGTGCCGCACTTTACCGAGGAAGAGGTGCTGGCCGTTCGCCTGGAGGGTGACAGCTACAATGCCGGCCGCATCCTCGGCCGTGCCTTGGGCGACCGCACCGGGGTCACCTGGTTGCCGCGGGTGGACGGGTTCAACACCGGCGGTCACACCGGAGAGGACGTGCCCATCTTCGCCGCCGGACCCGGCGCCGCATCCTTCGGCGGCAACCTGGACAATACCGACATCCCCAAGGTCCTCAGCCAACTGCTGGGCTGGCCGGAGCCGGGGGTGGCCTCCGGGACGGGCGAGCAGGCCTCCCAGGGCGCTTCGGAATAAGCTGGACTTCCCAGAAATGAAAAGCGCCCCGCCGCCGAAAGGCGACGGGGCAATGCACGCATCAAGGGAAAGGAACGAAGAGCCTTACGGCTGGTTCGTGCACAGCTCGTAGGTGCCGCTACCGCTGTAGGACACCACGCGCCAGCGGTAGGTACCGGAGCTGCCGCTGTAGGTCACCTGCTCGCTGGAATTGGAGCTCAGGCTGCTGTCCACGTTGGACCAGGAGCAGCTCCACCAGGAGCAGCTTTCCTTGTCCAGGTAGAGGTCCAGATCGGTGGCGGTTCCGGTGAGGATGCCGTCGATGGTGCCGCTGGCGGAACCCTGGGCCACCGTGATGCTCTGGCCGTTGGAGATGGAGCCGGTGTAGGAGGTGTAGCCGGAGGGGCAACCACCGCCGCCACCACCGCTGCCGGGGCAGTTGGGCACGCCCACGGCGCACCAGGCCTCATGCACCGCATCGACCTCGGAGGAGCTGCTGCCGTAGAGGTCCGCGGCGGCGTTGGCCGTGGCGGTCCGGGCGGCGGCGAAGTTCGAGCTCGAGCTCAGGTAGGTGGTCTGGGCGCGGTAGAAGATCTGCTCCGCCTTGGCCATGCCGATGCCCGGCACGGTGTTGGAGGTCTTGCCCCGCGGGTGGGTGCCGCCATCCACCAACAGCTGGAAGGCCAGGTTGGCGATACCGGAGTTGAGGTGCACGCCGCCGTTGTCGGAGGAGCCGGTGTAGCGCTCCGGATAGTAGTCGTAGGAGCTGCCGTCGTCGGTGGGATCGTCCATGTAGCGCAGCGCGTCACCGGAGATACCCGGGGTCCAGGTGTCCTCGCCGACCTTCCAGGTGTTGGAGTTGACACCACCGTCCAGCCACGCTTCGGCGGCGGCGGCGAAGATGTCCGAGAACGCCTCGTTGAGGGCGCCGGACTCGTTCTGGTAGATCAGATTGGACTCATAGTCGGTGACCGCGTGGGTGAGCTCGTGGGCCACCACGTCGAAGGCGTTGCCCAGGGGGCCGGAGTTGCTGCCGTCACCGTCGCCGTAGACCAGCTGAGAGCCGTTCCAGTAGGCGTTGACATAGCTGCTGCCATAGTGCGCCGTGGAGGTGATGGTGGCGCCGGAGCCGTTGAAGGAATCGCGGCCGAACTTGGTGTTGTAGTAGTCGTAGGCGTCGCTGGTGTTGTCGTGGATCGCCTGCTCGACGGAGTCGCTGCAGGTCTGGGTGTTGGTGCAGCGCAGGGTGCCCGGCAGCGAGCTGCCGTTGTTGGCGTCGTAGGTGCGCCAGCTCTTGGCGTGGATGATGGTGGGGTGACGGGTCACCAGGGCGCCGGAGGTGGCGTCGGCGAAGACCCAATCCTTCTGCGGGCCGACCTCGTTCTCGTAGGCGACCAGACCCTTCCAGGCCAGGTGAGCGCTCTCGCCGCGGCCGTCGAGAACGTAGGTGAGCTCGACGTCGCTGAGCAGCTCGGGCTCGACGATGCCGGCCTCGGCGAGGGCCTGCTTGAAGGCCACGCCGGCTTCTACCTTCGGCTCCGTGGCGAGGCCGTCGGCGGAGACGAACTTGCCGTTGACGGCAATGACCCGGTTGCTCTTGCGGTCGGCGTGGACGATCAGCTCGGCGCCCACCACCGGAAGGCCGTGGATGCTCTGCCGGACACGCACGTGCACCTGACCGAGATCGTCGCGGTAGACGCTCCGAGAGGCGAAGGTCTCGTCGCCGGTGGCGCGGAGGTTCTCGCCGGCGAAGCCGCGGAGAAAGTCGATGGCAGCGTCGCGCTTGGCGATGCCGGATTCCAGGACGCCCAGGTCGCCGGCCATGAAGGTCGGGACGCCGGCGGCGTCACGGTGCAGCACGCGCTCGTCTTGGGGCCCGTCACTGCCGGCGGCGAAGGCCGGAAGAGTACCGAGAATGAGAAGTAGAGCAAGGGTAACGAAATTGAATCGAGCCAATCGCATCAAAGAATGCCTCCAACAGAAAAAGAGAGAATCGCCGCGGAGCGGATTGCGCCGGCGGCAGCAAAATCCCAGGGCTCGAGAGGACCTTGGGGGTGGTGCTCGAGCTGATTTGGGGCCTTAACAGTGTTGGAGTGCGCCCTGGTGCCGAGGCCGGGACATAGGAAGACAGATTGACCTTGGTCGATTTGTGGCCCAGGGCATCAATTGTCTGTGTTTGTCGGCATGCGGCCTCGAGATTTGGCCACCCAAAATATATTTTGTTGTAAGCCCAGAGGGCCGACGGGCGGGGCGCTACTCTGGATCCACCAGCTGCCAGGCGGCGGCCACCGGCCGCTGGAGGCCTTCGAGGCGCTCTCTCGCCGCCTCGGAGACGGTGCGGTAGGGCTCGAGGTCGAGGGCGCCGGGGGCGCCGAGGTGGGTCCGCTGACGCCAGGCTTCCGCCGGGTCCCCGCTCACCGCACCAGCCGGATCTCCGGCGATGGCCTTGTAGGCACTGCGGAAGGGTTCGCCGGCGGCGACTCGCTGGTAGACGGCGTCGGTGGCGCCGATAGAGCGCTGCATCACCTGGCGGCAGCGCTCCCGATCGACGCGCAGGGTGTCGAGCACCGGCAGGATCGCCACCAGCACGTCCCCCACCCCCTGCATGCCTTCGAGGAACGGTTCCTTGGTCAGCTGCAGGTCGCGGTGATACCCCGACGGCAGGTGGCTGTAGACCGCCCCGATCTCCGCCTGGCGGCTGCGCAGCTTGGCGGCGCTGGCGCGGATCAGCTCCAGGACATCGGGGTTGCGCTTCTGGGGCATGATGCTCGAACCGGTGGTGACCCGGTCGTCGAGGCGGATGCAGCCCAGCTCCTCGCTAGAGAACCAGATCAGATCGTCTGCCAGTCGCCCCAAGTCGAGGGCGGCGGTAGCACCCGCTCCCAGGGCCAGAGACTCGCTCTTGCCGCGGTCGTTCTGCACCGCCAGGGTGTTGGCCTGCACTCGCTCGAAGCCCAGCAGCCGCGCCACCAGCGGGCGGTCCAGGGGTAGGGCGACGCCGTAGCCGGAGGCGCTGCCCAGGGGCGAGCGGTTGAGGTGATGGAAGGCGGTTTCCATCCAAGGGATGTCGTCCAGCAGGTTCTCGGCGTGGGCGGCGAAGAGAAAGCCGAGGGTCGAGGGCATGGCCTGGCGGGTGTGGGTATAGCCCGGCAGGCTGGTCTCTCCGTGCTCCTCCGCCAGCCGCAGCAGCCGGCGAACCACCTCGAGGGTGGCTTCGATCTGCTCCAGCACCTGCTCCCGACCCCACAAGCGCAGGGCGGCGATGACCTGGTCGTTGCGGCTGCGGCCGGTGTGGATGCGCCGGCCGGCATCCCCCAGCCGCTCGGTGAGGCGGTTCTCGATAGCCGTGTGGCCGTCCTCGTCGCCGGTGGAGATGGTGAAGCGGCCCTCCCGGGCGTCCTCGACGATGAGCCGCAGCTCCCGCCGCAGCCCCGCCAGCTCGTCGTTGGTGAGCACGCCGATACGGTGCAGCATCAGGGCGTGGGCGGTGGAGGCCAGAGCGTCGAAAGCCACCAGCCGCAGATCCAGCTCCGGATCGCGGCCGGTGGTGAAGCGCTCGATCCGCTCGTCGAGGCTTTGACCCCGGTCCCACAAACGGCTCAAGAGGTAGCTCCCTCCCTCGGCTCGGAATGCGCCGTCTCCGAATCTCCCGGCGCCGATCCCTCCGGCACGGAGTCACCGTGTTCGACGATGACGTTGTGGGCCTTGAGGCGCAGGGCGTTCAGGCGAATGAAGCCGCGGGCGTCGGTCTGGTCGTAGCCGCCTTCGACGTCCATGGAAGACAGCTCCTGGTCGTAGAGGGAGCTGGTGGACACCCGGCCCAGGGCCTGCAGGCCGCCCTTGTAAAGCATCACTCGCACGCGGCCGTCGATGAGGCTCTCGGCCTGGGCGAAGGCGGCGCGGATGAAGTCCATTTCCGGGCTGAACCAGAAGCCGTTGTAGATCAGCTGGGTGAATTTGGGCGACAGGCTGTCGCGCAGTCGCAGCACTTCCCGGTCCATGGCGATGCCTTCGAGGTCGCGCAAGGCGAAGTGCAGCACCGTCCCCGCCGGGGTCTCGTAGACGCCGCGGGATTTGATCCCCACGAAGCGGTTCTCCACCAGGTCGACCCGGCCGATGCCGTGCTCGCCGGCCACCCCATTGAGATAGTGGTAGAGGTCCAGCGGCTCGTGGTGGCGCTCGCCGGAGTCCAGGTCGGTGACCGCCGTGGGAATCGCGTCCTTGAACTCGATCTCCAGGCGCACCGGCTGGTCCGGCGCGTCCAGGGGCGAACGGGTGAGCTTGAACATATCCTCCGGCGGCTCGACGAAAGGATCCTCCAGAATGCCCGCCTCGTAGCTCCGGTGCATGAGATTCTCGTCCGTGCTGTAGGGCTTCTGGGCGCTGGCCTCCACCTCGATGCCCTGCTCCTCGGCGAAGCGCAGCAGATCCGTTCTGCCCTGGAAGCGGTTGAGGAACTCCCGTTCCTTCCACGGAGAGATGACCTCCAGCTGCGGTGCCAGGGCGGCAAAGGCGAGCTCGAAGCGCACCTGATCGTTGCCCTTGCCGGTGGCGCCGTGGGCGACGGCGGTGGCACCGGTCTCCAGGGCGATCTCCACCTGCCGCTTGGCGATCAGGGGGCGCGCCAGGGCGGTGCCCAGCAGGTAGCGGTTCTCGTAGATGGCATTGCCGGCAATGGCCGGGAAGATGTAGTCGCTGACGAACTCCGCCTTCAGGTCTTCCACCCGCACGTCCACCGCGCCGGCGGCGCGGGCGCGCTGCTTGACCAGGTCGAAGTCCTCCTGCTGGCCGACGTCGGCGACATAGGCCACCACGTCGTAGCCGCGTTGCTGGAGAACGGCGAGGATGCAGGCGGTGTCGAGGCCGCCACTGTAGGCCAGAACGACTTTCTTGGCTGAGGATGAATTGCTCGCGCTCATCGGTCACTCCTAGGATTGGATCTCAGGCGATAAGGATCTCAGGATCCGGGAAACTCAATATGGGAATCTCAGGGCATGGGAATCTGCGGCATGGGAGGAAACTCGCGGTGGGGGAGCCTGTCAAGCCCTTGATTATCGAGCCATGCGGGGCCCAGGGCAAGCCCCGGGAGCCAACGGTCGTGTCCTAACTCTCTGTTGGTGGTTCCCGGGGTGACCAGACGGCGGTAGGTTGGCAGGGAGGGAGCGGGAGCACCGCTCCAGACCTACCAAAGCGGCCCCGACGAAGGCTGGTCCCGACGTCGAGGCCTGAGCCGACCATGGAGTGACCCATGACCGACCTGCCGCAATCCTACCCCGACGCCTGGACCGAGGCCCCGTTCCGGGAGCTCTTCCTTCACCTGCTGCCGCCCGAGGACGCCGAAGCCTTCCGGCGCGTTGGTGAGCTGATCTACCTTATGACGCTGGAGCACAGCTCCCATTGGCCGAATCCGGCGGAGGGAGGCACCCGGGCTGAGCTGCGGGCCATCGTGGGCGATCTCCGGTTCCTGGAAGGCTTCCTCCGCCTCAGCATCGCTCCCGAGGGCGAAGGGCTTCATGAAGACGACCCCGGGGCACGACTGCCGGCCCTCGCGTCGTCCTGGGCGTTAGAGCTGGAGGATCTCGCCCACCGCGTCGAATCGGAGCTTGGCCAGTGACGCGGATGAAGGTTTTCGCCTACACCGTCCGCGCCAGCCCGAATCAGCGGGCGCGGTGGTGGTATTGGGCCAACCGAGACGGCTATAGCGTGCTCGGCCGATGGCTCGAGGATGTAGCGGACGCCGCAGTTCGCCAGCTGGAGACCGAGC
Organism: Acidobacteriota bacterium; assembly: GCA_034211275.1. NCBI lineage: Bacteria > Pseudomonadati > Acidobacteriota > Acidobacteriota bacterium. Next base: position 3,404 of record JAXHTF010000001.1, on the reverse strand, counting down.
ACGGCTACCGAAACCCTCCCACCTGACCTGCTAGAATCCCACCTGTAGAAAGCGCAGCTAGGCTGATCACTGAACGCCGGGGACCCCACCCCCGGCCCGCTGCGCCCTACCTTTCCTTCCTGTGGGGCACCTGGTGGGAGGTGCTGTGGCGGACTGGCGGAACCCGGAAGACTACACATACACCCAAGGCCTCACTCTGCATCAATGGGCCTGGGAGTTCCTGCGCCGCAATTCCGACTATCGGGACGACTGGAGAGCCTTTGAAGCTCTAGAAGACCCGATCATGCACACGGCTGAGCAATCCTCGGTCTACCGTTCGGCCAGCAGGAAATGGGGGCTTGCGTATCCCGTAGACCCCTCCCTCAACGCCACGGAAGCAGACGTACACTTTGCGCAAGCCGTCAATCATCTAGGCCTTGTCTATGGCTATGCGTCCGATGGCAACGAGCTGGTCACTGTGCTCGAATTTGACCTAGAAAAGCCAATAAGTCCGCAAGTTCAGATCGCCGAGAAGTACCTATTGCAGCAGCAGGGGGAGTACGCTGCCAGCGGTCGCATCCACCCCGCAGCTTCGAAGTCAAGGCCGCATCAGCAGCGGCACCTATATCCGGTGTATATCCGGCTTCTTGATGGTCATCTGGAGGGAGTCGGGACTCGCAAGATGGGTGACCTTCTGTTTGCCGAGTCACCTGACCCGAGGCAGCGTGCAAGAGATGGACTCCGCTCAGCGAAGAAACTAGCCACCTCCAGCTATCGAGATCTGCTCTTGTTCCTGGACGAATGAACAGGGGGAAGCAGGCCGGCTCCCCGTGTCCCCCGGGGGAAACGGCAGAACATAGCCCTTCCCCCGGATGCAACGGAGAATTCTCCGTCCCTCCCTTCCTCTAGTCGCCCAGGCTACTGAAAATGAAATCGCCGCCCAGGGAGTAGTGATCCCGAGACGGCGATGACCGGCGCAGGGCCGGGCCTCCTAATGGTACGGAGACTCTAATCCTAGCGAGTAGGGACCCCTGCGTCTAGATCTAGACGGAGGAGGTTTCGATGTCTCCAGGAGGTGAACGGGAGCGCGTGCAGCGTTGGCGCCGATGGGCGCCGCTGCTGGCGCGTTCCCTGATATCGGCCCGCCGGTGGGTGGCGGTCCGATCCCGCGCCCTCCGGCTATCCCTTCCCCAGCTCGTCCCGAGCTGCTCTCAGCAGTACCAGTCGCAGCCAGTCCGAGAGGCTGACGCCGGCATGCTCGGCTGCCTCTCGAATCAGCTCATCGTGTTCGGGGAGTAGGCGCACCCTCATGGACGCGCTGTGGTTCCTCTTCTCTTGGGTCGCTTTTGCCATGCCCAGATTGTAGCCCCATAGGGGCAACATTTTCAACCGCTACCCCTTGATTTTGTATGCCCATTGGGACTACAATCTAGAAAGTCGAGGGCAACACAGATGAGCGCCACCAACAACCCCAACCCACTCTGCACCTGCCGCGGTGCGTCCATCAAGTGGGGCAAGGACGAGAACGGACACCAGCGCTACCGCTGCAAGCAGTGCGGTTCAACCTTCGCGCAGCGTCCCGCCCGTCCCTTGGGAAACCATCGCATCCCGATGGAGCGGGCCATCCTGGTTCTGAATCTGTTGGTCGAGGGCTCCAGCATCCGCGCTATCGAGCGGATCACCGGCACCCACCGTGACACCGTCTGCCGGCTGCTGCGGACCGTTGGCGACCGCTGCGCCGAGCTACTGGATCGACTGGTGGTAGATGTCGAGGTCGAGGATGTGCAGGCGGACGAGATCTGGGGCTTCGTCGGCATGAAGCAGAAGACCAAGACTCAGAAGCAGATCCAGGACCCGACGATTGGCGATTCCTGGTGCTGGACTGCCGTTGACCGCGAGAGCAAGCTAGTTCTGGCTCACCACCTGGGTCAGCGCACAGCGGCTCACGCCGACGTCTTCATGGAGAAGGTAGCCAAGTCCACCGCCGGCCGCTTCCAGCTTTCAACGGACGGGCTGGAGAGCTACCCCAACGCGGTTGACTTCAACCTCGGCTCCCGCGCCGACTACGGACAGATCATCAAGCAGTACGGCTCCACCACCAAGGAAGACCAGCGCCGGTACAGCCCGGCGTCGATAATAGGGATCGAGAAGCGCTCCATTCACGGCGCGCCCGATGAGGACCGGATCTGCACCAGCCACGTGGAGCGGAACAACCTCACCATCCGGACCCACATGAAGCGGATGACCCGGTTGACCTGCGCTTTCTCCAAGAAGTGGGAAAACCTGCGGGCTGCCTTCGCGCTTCACTTCGCGGCGCACAACTTCATCAAGTTCCACCGCTCGATCCGGATGACTCCGGCGATGAAGGCGGGGGTTGTATCGAAGCCTTGGAAGATGGCGGACCTGCTGGCGGCAAGCTAGGCGAGCTGCTGCAACTCTCGCTTGGCGCAGTCTTGGATACCGAAGAGCCGGACCAAGCTTTTGACATGCCCTAGCTCAATCTCGGGGTTTGTTCTGCCGTGCTTCCCTTGCGGAAACCGATAATAGGTCTTTCCATTCCAGCGGATGACCCAGTTATGGTCGCGCTCTTCCCGCTTGTAGCCGGGGGCACACTTCCTCAGCATCTTCCAGACCTTATTGAGGCGAACCTGCCCCCGCGTCGCCATTGAGACTAAGCCGCCAGCTCTTCTCTAGGTACTCGCGTCTTGGCTGGGCGTGCTTCCTGCTTGAACTCTCGCACCTCAAGGCGTATTTGATCCTCCGAGAAAGGGTGCTTTTGCAGTCCTTCCTTTTCTAATCTCCGCTCGCGGACCTCGGTCCGGGCAGCCTCCCACTCGCGGTCAAGCGCCTCGGTTGACTCCCAGAAGAACTGCGCGACCTGCTCCTGAAAGTCTTTGAAACCTGTCGCTACGCTGGCGATATCCTCGAGAACCGAGACATAGCCGCGCCGGAAGTCGGACATGGCCTCGCGGGCCGTCACGCCCCCACCCGCGATCCCGCCTGGGTTCAGACCGTACATCCAGGCGCTGTCCTCCTCTTCCTCCAGGAGCGCCCTTCCGAAAATTTCCACCCCTGCTATGAACCCAGAGCCGGGTACGAGATCTCGGTAAGCGAATAACAACGGGTAAGTCTTCATGGTAGCTGCTCCAGTCTTGCGGCGGACTGCCCAACCCATGGGGCGCCTGTCCGTTGCGGACACTTGTCCATTACGGACATTTGGACACTTGTCCATTATGTACATTCCTGGCCACGTCCGCAACGAAACGGAGGGACCGCTAGGTCCGCATCCTTCGTGCGGGTTGGCCGTCTACCGCACCAACAGCCCATTAGGACACCACCGAGCCAACTTCACAGGATCGCTTCTTTCTGGAAAGCCCGCGCCTTCTAGGAGAGCAAGGCTTCCAGGTCTTCGCGGCTGAGATTCT